>JADLBL010000005.1 GCA_020847735.1 Candidatus Eisenbacteria bacterium | reverse complement strand
GCGGTTCCCGGGGCTGGACCTGGAGTCGGAGGTGGGGCACGCGACGACGTTCACGAAGAACCACAACCAGCGGTTCTAAGGAGAGCGAGATCTTCCGCTGGCTGTTTGCCCCCGTCGTGGCCGGGGCAGTGACGAAGGGGTTGGTGACCGGCCACCACGTCAGCCAGGACGGCACGCTGGTGCGGGCGAACCGCAGCTTCAAGAGCATCGAGCCGGAACGATGAAGCCATCGCAGCAGAAGCGAAACGAGTGCCACCCTCTCGGAGCCCACCCAGCCGGGGCTGTCCGCCCACGGCCGATCTTCGTCGGGGTGGTCAAGGTCATGCGTTTCGGTCTTTTTTCAGCAGCCTGCTGAAGGACTCTTGGCGGTTCGGCATCAGCCGCCCGGCCGCGGCGCCCGCTCACCTCCGCGCCGTCGCGAGCTTGCGCACCAGCGCCAGGTCGAGCCGGCCCGCCGCGCCCCAGCCGCGGACACCTTCGGGGATCGCGGGGCGGAAGGCTTCGTAGAGCGCGTAGGCCTCGGCGGCCAGCGCCGCCGGAGTGCGCGAGCGCGCGAGCGCGCGGAACGCCGTGCGCACGTCCTCGAGCGCGTCGCCGAACTTGCCCGCCAGGTAGCGCTCGACGGCTGCGGGGTCCTCCGGACGCTCCTTCGCGACGGCCCGCAGGCCCGACTTCGTCTCGACGACCGGCACCAACCGGCCGAGCAGCTCGACCGTGCGCTCGCGCGGCGGCTTCTTCCTCCCCGCCGGCTCCTTCGCGGGCTCGGCGAGCCTGAGGCGGCGCGCCTTCGCGGCGGCGTTCATGCCGGCGACGGCCTTGCCGAGCGTGAGCGCCGCGGCGTGGTCGTATCCGAGCCGCTCGGCGACGACCGCCGCCCACAGCGTCATCACGGGGGCGCGATTGATCATCAGGCTCGAGGTCATGCCGTCCTCCCTCGGTTCCGTGGCCCGCAGGCGCGGTCGCGCGTCAGCCGGTCGTCTCCTCCCGGCGGTGGGCGCGCAGCTCGGGCGTGCGCGCCGCGATCCAGCCGGTCGCGAGCAGGCAGCCGATGCCGCCCGTCACCACCGAGATCGGCGCGCCCCAGGCGTTCGCCACCAGGCCCGCCTCGAGCTCGCCGAGCTGCGGCCCGCCCATGAAGAACATCATGTTCACGCTCGTCATGCGCCCGCGCATCGCGTCGGGGGTCGTGAGCTGGCGGACGATGTTGCGGATCACCGTGCTCACGGTGTCGGCCGCGCCGGTGACGGCGAGGCACGCGAACGTGAGCGCGAACGAGCGCGAGACGCCGAAGGCGATGGTCGCGAGCCCGTAGCCGGCCACCGCCCACAGAAGGACCCGGCCGCGGCGGTCGATGTGCGGAATGGCCGGCGCGAGCACGAGGCTCATGAGCAGCGCGCCCGCCGACGGCGCGGCCGCGAGCAGGCCGTAGCCGTGCGCGCCGACGCGCAGGATGTCCTGCGCGTAGATCGGCAGCAGCGCGGTCGCCGAGGCGAAGAACGTGGCCACGAAATCGAGCAGCATGGTGGAGCGGATGAGCGGCGTGCGGAACACGAACGCGAAACCTTCGCGCGCGGCGCGCAGGCTGATGTCGGGCGAATGTCCCGGCCCGCGCCCCGGCACCTCGCGCATCAGCAGCAACGCGCCGATCACGCACAGGAACGACAGCGCGTTGAGCAGGTACGCCCAGCCGACGCCCAGCGCGGCGATCACGATCCCGCCCGCGGCGGGGCCCACGACCGAGGCGGCCTGGAACATGAGCGAGTTGAGCGCCAGCGCGTTGGGCAGGTCCTCGCGCGGCACCAGCGTCGGGATGAGCGAATGGCGCGCGGGGCCGTCGAACGAGCCGAAGGCCGAGCCGACGGCCGCGAGCACGTAGAGCGGCCAGGGCGAGCGCGCGCCCGAGAAGGCCAGCCAGGCGAGCGTGCCCGCCGCGAGGGCCATACCCGTCTGCGTGACCAGCATGAGCCGGCGGCGGTCGAGGGCGTCGGCCAGCACGCCGCTGACCATCGAAAAGCCGACGATCGGCACGACGCGGACGAGCCCCACCAGGCCGAGGGCGAGGCCGCGCTTGTGCGGCGGAACGAGCAGCGAGACGTGCCACAGCAGCGCGGCGTTCTGCATCATCGAGCCGGCCGTGGAGGCGAGCTGGCCGAACCAGAGCAGCCGGAAGTTGCGATGGCGCAGCGCGGCCAGCGCCGGCGAATCGGGGAGCAGGGACATGGAAGGGGGCACGGTAGCACGCGGACGCGGGATCGCCTTCGCCCCCGGCGCTGCGGGGTCGAAACCCCGGCACGCCGACGGAGCCGGCGGCCCGGCACCGGCCGCGAATCCTTTTGCCGCCGGCCGACTCCTACTGGCCGAAAGGAGATCCTTCGTGCCGACCATTTCAGTCACCCGCGACAACTTCGAGTCCACCGTCCGGCAGGGCCTCGTCCTGCTGGACTTCTGGGCGGGCTGGTGCGGCCCGTGCCGCACGTTCGGACCCGTCTTCGAGGCCGCCTCGTCCCGGCATCCCGACGTGGTGTTCGGGAAGATCGACACCGAAGCCCAGCCCGAGCTGGCGGCGGCGTTCAACGTGCAGGGCATCCCGACGCTCGCGGTGATTCGCGACGGCGTGCTGCTCATGGCGCAGGCGGGCGCGCTGCCCGCGGCGGCGCTCGACGAGGTGGTCGAAAAGGCGAAGGCGCTGGACATGGCCGAGGTCCGGCGCGCGATCGCCGAGGAAGCGAAGTCCGGCGGCCCGCCGGAGGGCGGCGCCTAGCCATGTGCTACCGGACCAGTTGCCGCACCTGCGGCAAGCCCACGTATGCCGGGTGCGGGATGCACATCGAGATGGTGCTGGCCGACGTGCCGCGCGAGCTGCGCTGCCGCTGCCGCGAGGAGCGCGAGGCGGCGCGCCGCGCGGCCCGGGCGGCGCGCCGCGCCGCCGGCGGCGGCCGCTCGTGGTGGGAGCGCCTGCTGCGGAAGTAGGATGCGGTCCGCCCGCGAGGACCGCATCCCATGAAGCCGGACTCACCCACCGATCCCCAGCGCCTGCGCCCCGCCCACCGGGCGGCGCTGGGCGCCATTCTCGTCGCCGGAGCCGTGGCGCGCGTCTTCGAATCCGGGCGCGCGCCGATGTGGTTCGACGAGATCTACACGACGTGGGCGGCCCGCGGCGGCGCCGCCGCGGTGATCGCGCGCATGGCGCGCGACGTCCATCCCCCGCTGCACACGCTGCTGGTCGCCGGTTGGGAGGCGCTGGGCGGCGAGTCCACGCCGTGGCTGCGCTCGTTGTCCGTCGGCTTCGGGCTCGCGACGATCGTCGCCGTGTTCCTGCTCGGCCGCGCCGCCTTCGGCGCGCGCGCCGGCCTCGTGGCGGCCGCGCTGCTCGCGGTTCACCCTGTGCACGTCTACTTCTCGCAGGAGGCGCGCGTCTACGCGCTCTTCTGGCTCGAGCTCACGGCCGCCTGGTGGCTCGCGTGGCGCTGGCTGTCGGCCGGCGGCGCGCGGTACGCGGCGGGCTACGTCGTGGCGGCGACGCTCGCGCTCTACACGCACTACCTCTCGGGGCTGATTCTCGCCTTCACCGGGCTGGCCGGACTTCTGCTGGCCTGGCGCACGGACGGAACGCGCCGGCGCGCGCTCGGCTGGATCGGACTGCACCTGGTCGTCGCGGCGCTGTTCCTGCCGCAACTGCCGACCTTCCTGCGGCAGAACGCCCGGCTCGAGGCCGATCACTGGACCGGGCCGCCCGACGCGCGCGACCTGCGTGACTGGCTGCGCCACGCCTCCGGGAGCGTCACCTACCTGATCCCGGTCTTTCTCGCGCTCGGCGCGCTCGCGTTCCGGCGCGCCGCGGACCGCCGGCCCGCGGCGTTCCTCGCGTTCGTCGGGGTGGCGCCGGTGCTCGCCGCCTACTGGCTCGGCACGCGCGGCGCGCACGTCTTCACGGCGCGCTACATGTACTACGCGGTCCCGCCGCTGCTCGCGGTCGCGGCCGCCGGACTCGTCTCGCTGGCCGACCTCGCGCGGGACCGGTCCGCGCCGGTCCGCCTCGCGCCGTGGCTGCTGTTCGTGGGGCTGCTCGGCATGGAGACGCGTTCGATCGCGCTGCGCGGGCCCTACGGCGAGGCGGCCGACCTGGCGAGCGCGAACCGCCTGCTGCGCGGCTCCGTGCGCCCGGGTGACATCGTGTTCTGCGCCGACACGCACGCGCTGCTGTTCCTCGTCCATCACGAACCGCGGCTGGCGCGCATCCAGCTGCTGTGGTTCGACGCGAAGTTCCCCTACTACGAGGGCGCGCTCGTGATCGCCGACTCGCTGCGCGTCGGGCCCGCGGCGTTCGGCGAGCCGCGTCCGGCGGGCAGCCGCTGGTGGGGCGTGCGCGTGCGCCACGGCGGGCGCAACGGAACCGAGGCGGCGGCGCTGTTCGACTCGGCGGCGGCGGGCCGCTCGCGGCATTTCGGGAGCGTCACCGTGTGGGGGCCCGAGGCCGGAGGCGCGCCCACGCCGTGACGCCGCGGGGTGGCGGCCGCTGCGCACTCCCCCGGGGGGATCGCGGGACCTTTTTTGGCGGACGCGTCCCGCCCGCCACGGCTGGGCCGCGCGGCGCCGCTCGACTACCCTTCCACGCCATGACGAATCCCGACGACGCTCCGCGGGCCGCCGATTCGAGCGCGCCCGCGCCAACGCCCGAGCGGCTGCGCGAGGCGCTCACCGTGCTCGAGCAGATCGCCGCGAACCGGCGGCTGCTCGAACCGCTCACCCGCGAGGAACGCCGGCGGCTCGCCACCGCCGCCGGCACGGTCTATCACCCGACTCCCGCCGACCGGCGCCGGCTCGTCAAGGAGATGGCGCGCGCGCGCAAGGAACGGGCGGCGGAGCGGGATGAACGCGCGCTGGAGCGCTCGGGCATCCGCACGCTGCGCCGCCGGCCCGTCTTCACGACGCCCGACGCGGCGCTGCCGGCGGGCGCCAGGGAGTTCTCGCCCGAGGATCAGGTGGCCGATCCCGCGAACACCGTCGCCGAGCGGGAGCAGAACTGCTACGTCTGCAAACGCGACTACACGACGCTGCATCCGTTCTACGACCAGCTCTGCCCGGAATGCGGCGAGTTCAACCTTCGAAAGCGCGGCGAGCTGGCCGACCTGCGCGGCCGCGTCGCGCTGGTGACCGGCGGCCGCGTCAAGATCGGCTACCAGGCCGGTCTCAAGCTGCTGCGGTGCGGTGCGCGGCTCATCGTGACGACGCGCTTTCCGCGCGACTCGGCCGAGCGTTACGCGCGTGAGCCGGATTTCGCCGGGTGGCGTGACCGTCTCGAGATCTTCGGGCTCGACCTGAGGCACACGCCGAGCGTCGAGGCCTTCTGCCGTCACCTGCTGGCGACGCGCGACCGGCTCGACTACATCGTCAACAACGCCTGCCAGACGGTGCGCCGGCCGCCGGAGTACTACGAGCACATGCTCGCGGGCGAGACCGCCTCGCACGCGCACCTGCGGCCCGAAGTGCGCCGGCTGCTCGGGGCCTACGAGGGCCTGCGCGGCTATCACCTGCTGCCCGAGGGCCCGGGCGCGCCGCCCGTCGCGGCGGATCGCGCCCTCCATGAGGTGGCGGGCCTCACGCACGCCGCCGAGCTTTCGCAGGTGCGGTTGCTGCCCGAGGAGCGGCGGGCGCAGCAGGACCTGTTTCCGCGGGGACGCCTCGACCAGGACCTGCAGCAGGTGGACCTGCGCGGGCGCAACTCCTGGCGGCTGCTGCTCGACGAGGTTTCGTCGGTCGAGCTGCTCGAAGTGCAGCTCGTCAACGCGGTCGCGCCGTTCGTGCTCAACGCGCGCCTCAAGCCCCTGATGACGCGGACGCCGGAACGCGACAAGCACATCGTCAACGTCTCGGCCATGGAAGGTCAGTTCTACCGCAAGGCCAAGACCACGCGGCACCCGCACACGAACATGGCGAAGGCCGCGCTCAACATGATGACGCGCACCTCGGCGGCCGACTACTTCCACGACGGCATCCACATGAACAGCGTGGACACCGGCTGGGTGACCGACGAGGACCCGGCCGTGATCGCCGAGCGCAAGGCGGTCGAGCACCGCTTCGCGCCGCCGCTCGACATCGTGGACGGCGCGGCGCGCATCACCGACCCGATCGTCGCCGGCGCCAACACCGGCGTGCACGTCTGGGGACAATTCCTGAAGGACTACCGGCCGACGCCGTGGTGAGGAAGGGCCCGCCGCGGGAAGCGGCCCCCGGGCGCGGTCCCGGGGGCCGCCCGCGTTTCGGCGTTCGCGCGCCGGCTCAGGCCTGCGCGTACTCCTCGATCGGCGGGCAGGCGCAGACCAGGTTGCGGTCGCCGTAGGCGTCGTCCACGCGCCCGACCGACGGCCAGAACTTGCGCTCGCGGACCCACGGCAGCGGGAACGCGGCGCGCTCGCGCGAGTAGCCCCGCGACCAGCCGTCGGAAACCACCACCTCCATCGTGTGCGGCGCGTGCTTGAGCGGATTGTCGGTCTTCGACAGCCGGCCCGCCGCGATCTCGTCGATCTCGCCGCGGATCGCGACCAGCGCCTCCACGAACCGGTCGAGCTCCGCCTTCGACTCGCTCTCGGTCGGCTCGATCATCAGCGTGCCGGCGACGGGGAACGACACGGTCGGCGCGTGGAAGCCGTAGTCCATGAGCCGCTTCGCGATGTCGCCGACCTCGACGCCACTCGCCGCCTTCAGCGGCCGCGGGTCCACGATGCACTCGTGCGCGACCGTACCGTTGCGGGCCCGGTAGAGCACCGGATAGTGCTTCTCCAGGCGCTTCGCGAGGTAGTTGGCGTTGAGGATGGCGAGCTTCGTGGCCTGCGTCAGGCCGGCGGCGCCCATCATCATGATGTACATCGTCGAGATGGGCAGGATGCTGGCGCTGCCCCACGGCGCGGCCGAGATCGCCCCGATCGCCTTCTCGCCGCCGGTCGCGATCACCGCGTGGCCCGGAAGGAAGGGCGCGAGGTGCTTCGCCACGCCGATCGGGCCGACGCCGGGTCCGCCGCCGCCGTGCGGAATGCAGAAGGTCTTGTGCAGGTTCAGGTGGCAGACGTCGGCGCCGATGTCACCCGGACGGCACAGCCCGACCATCGCGTTCATGTTCGCGCCGTCCAGGTACACCTGTCCGCCGTGCTCGTGGATCGTCCTGGTGATCTCGACGATGGCCTCCTCGAACACGCCGTGCGTGGACGGATAGGTGACCATCAGCGCCGCGAGGTCCGACGCGTGCTGCGTCGCCCTGGCGCGAAGATCGGCGACGTCAATGTTGCCGCTGGCGTCGGTCTTGACGACGACCACCTCGAGTCCGGCCATGACCGCGCTGGCGGGGTTCGTGCCGTGCGCCGACTGCGGAATGAGGCACACGCGACGGTGGCCCTGGCCGCGCGACTCGTGCCAGGCGCGGATGACGAGCAGACCCGCGTACTCGCCCTGCGAGCCGGCGTTCGGTTGAAGCGACACGGCGTGGAAGCCGGTGATCTCGGCGAGCGCGCCCTCGAGCCGGTCGAACATCGCCCGGTAACCTTTCGCCTGTCCGGGGGGCGCGAACGGGTGGAGCGCGCCCATTTCCGGCCAGCTGATCGGCAGCATCTCGGAGGCCGCGTTCAGCTTCATCGTGCAGCTGCCGAGCGAGATCATCGAGTGCACGAGCGACAGGTCGCGCGACTCCAGCCGCTTCATGTACCGCATCATCTCGGTCTCGGTGTGGTACGAGCGGAAGACCGGGTGGGTGAGGTACGGCGACGTGCGCGCATGCCGGGCGCCGAAGGCGTTCTTCGCCGCGGCCGCGGGGATCGGCGTGGACGACGACGCGCCGCCCGCGAAGACCGCCAGCAGGTCGGCCAGGTCCGCCTCGCCCGCGGTTTCTCCGAACGAAACTCCGATCGTGCCGTCGGCGAAGTAGCGCAGGTTGATCCGCCTGGCCTCGGCGGCCTCGCGGATCGCGGACGCCGGCCGGTTCGGCTTCACGTGCACGGTGTCGAAGAACTCGTCGGCCAGCACCGCGTGCCCGAGGTCCCGGACACCGGAGGCGAACGTCGCGGCCATCCGGTGAACGCGCGTCGCGATGCGCGCGAGCCCCTCGGGCCCGTGCCACGCCGCGTAGAAGGCGGCCATCACGGCGAGCAGCACCTGTGCCGTGCAGATGTTGCTGGTCGCCTTCTCGCGGCGGATGTGCTGCTCGCGCGTGCCCAGCGCCATGCGAAGCGCCGGCCGGCCGCTCGCGTCCTTCGAAAGCCCGATGATGCGGCCCGGCATCTGGCGCTTGTACTCGTCGCGCGTGGCGAAGAAGCCGGCGTGCGGACCGCCGTAGCCGAGCGGCACGCCGAAGCGCTGCGAGTTGCCGACCGCGACGTCGGCGCCCCAGTCGGCGGGCGAGGCCAGCAGCGTCAGCGCCAGCAGGTCGGTCGCCGCCACGACGAGCGCCCCGGCGGCGTGGACCTGCGCGGCGAGCGCGCGGTGATCCTGGATCGCGCCGCAGGTGTTCGGGTACTGGACGAGCACGCCGCAGACGTCGGCGTCGAGCGTGAACGCCGCCGGGCTCTGGACCTTGACCGTGATGCCGCGCGCGCGGCCACGGGCCTTCACGACGTCGATCGTCTGCGGGTGGCAGTCGTCGGCGACCAGGAACGTCGTGCGGCCGCCGAGCGTCGCGTGCACGAGCTGCATCGCCTCGGCGGCGGCGGTCGCCTCGTCGAGCATCGAGGCGCTCGCGATCGGCAGGCCGGTCAGGTCGGAGACCACGGTCTGGAACGTCAGCAGCGCCTCGAGCCGCCCCTGCGCGATCTCGGCCTGGTACGGCGTGTACGCCGTGTACCACGCCGGGTTCTCGAGCACGTTGCGCTGGACGACCGCCGGGGTGTGCGTGGCCGAGTAGCCCATGCCGATGAAGTTCCGCCAGATCTCGTTGCCCGAGACCATGCGGCGGAACTCGGCGAGCGCCTCCTGCTCCGACATCGGCGCCGGCAGCGCGAGCGCGCGCGGCAGGCGGATGTTCGCGGGCACGGTGGCGTCCACGAGCTGGTCGAGCGTCGCGTATCCGAGCGTTGTGAGCATCGCCTTCACGTCGGACTCGGAAGGCCCGTTGTGTCGCGGGACGAACGAATCGGGGCTCGGCAGGGCGGTCACGGCGGAACTCCTGTCACGGGCGCGGGGCGCCGGGTGCATGCGTCGGGTGGGTGGGGTTCGAACCGAGCCGGCAAGTTATCAGCCCCGGCGGGCGCGGGCGAACGGTGCGGCGCGGCGTTACTCCTCGGCCCGCAGGCCGAGCTGGCGCATCTTCTTGTAGAGGTGGCTGCGTTCGAGTCCGAGCCGCGCGGCGGCGCGGGTCATGTGCCCGCCCTCGGCCGCGAGCGCCGCCTCGACCTGGCGCCGCTCGAAGTCGCGCACCGCCTCGGCCAGCGGTTGTGGCGACTCGGACGGCGCGGCGCCCGGCGCTCCCCCGCCGGGCAGCACCGCGCGGACCTCGGCGGCGCCGAGGGTCATGCCCGGGTTCATGATGAGCAGGCGCTCGACCAGATTGCGCAGCTCGCGCACGTTGCCCGGAAACGGATGCCGGCGCAGCGCCTCGAGCGCGGCGGCGCTGAACGCCTGCGGTCGCCTCCCGGTCTCGCGCGCGAGCCGTGCGGCGAAATGCTCGACCAGCAGCGGCACGTCCCCGGACCGTTCGCGCAACGGCGGCACGTCGATCGGGATCACGGCGAGGCGGAAGTACAGGTCCTCGCGATACGCGCCGGCCGCGACCGCGGCCGCGAGGTCGCGGTTCGTCGCCGCCACCGTGCGCACGTCCACGCGGATCGCACGGCTGCCGCCGACGCGCGTCAGCTCGTTCTCCTGCAGCACGCGAAGCAGCTTGGTCTGCGCGCGCGCGCTCAGGTCCCCGACCTCGTCGAGCAGCAGCGTTCCGCCCTGCGCCTCCTCGAACCGGCCGCGCCGGGCCTGCGTCGCGCCGGTGAAGGCGCCGCGTTCGTGCCCGAACAGCTCGGATTCGAAGAGCTCCTCGGGGATCGCCGAACAGTTGACCGCCACGAACGGCATCGCCCTGCGCGGGCTCGAGGCGTGCAGGGCGCGCGCGACCAGCTCCTTGCCGGCGCCGTGCTCGCCGCGGATCAGCACGCGGGCGGGCGAAGGGCCGGCGAGCGCGATCTGCTCGAGCAGTTTGGCGATCGCCGGCGAACGGCCCACCAGCGGCACCGCCCAGGGCTCCTGCAGCCGGCGGTTCTCCGCCTGCAACGAGCGCGTCGTCGCGGCATTGCGCAGCAGCACGAGCAGCCGTTCGAGCGCCACGGGCTTTTCGAGGAAGTCGAACGCGCCGAGCCGGGTGGCCTGCACGGCGGCGTCAATGGTCGCGTGGCCCGACATCATGAGGACCGTGGTCTCGGGCGCCTGCCCGCGGATCTCGGCGAGCAGGTCGAGGCCGCTGCCGTCGGGAAGCCAGACGTCGAGCAGCACGAGATCGTAGGCCTCGCGCAGCTTCGCGCGGGCCTCGGCGACGCCGCCGGCGTCGTCCACCTGGTAGCCCTCGCGCCCGAGCGCGCCCTTGAGGCTCGCGCGGATGTTCGGCTCGTCGTCCACGATCAGCAGGGTCGGCATCAGGCTCCTCGCGAAAGCGGCAGCCGGATCGTGAACGACGTGCCGCGCCCGGGCGCGGAGTCCGCTTCGATCGTGCCGCCGTGGTCGGTGACGATGCGCTCGACGATGACGAGCCCGAGCCCGCTTCCCTGCGCCTTGGTCGTGAAGCCGGGCACGAAGAGCCGCGCCTTCTGCTCCGGGCTCAGGCCCGGGCCCTCGTCCGCGACGACCAGCTCGAGCGAACCGCCGGCGGCGCGAGCGGCGAGGCGGACCCGGCCGTCCGGCGCGGCGGCGTCGAGGCCGTTCTGCACGAGGTTGACGAGCGCCTGCCGCAGTTGCGCGCGGTCGGCGGAAGCGACGATCGGCCCGGCCGGGGGCGCGAGCACCAGCCGGCCTTCCGCCGACTCGTGCGCGAACAGCGCGCCGACCTCCGCGAGCAGCGCGCCCGGATCGCACGGCGCGGGCGCGGGCGGAGGGAAGCGGCCGAGGTCCGAGAACTCCTTCAGCAGGCGCTTGAGCGACTGGACCTCCTCGTCAATCGTGCGCACCGCCCGGTCGAGGATCTGCGGGAAGTCGGGCCGGCCCTGTTCGTACGAGCGCTTGAGGTCGGCGACCGACACCGCGATCGGCGTGAGCGGATTCTTGATCTCGTGCGCCACCTTGCGCGCCATCTGCCCGTAGGCCGCCTGCCGTTCGTTCGCCACCAGCCGCTCGCGGTAACCGCGCAGGTCCGCCCGCATGCGCTCGAGCGCCGCGACCAGCGCCTGCACCTCGCGGACGCTCGCGAGCGTGAGCGGTTCGTCCCATTCGCCGCGCGAGATGCGTTGCGAGAACTCCGCCAGCCGCTCGACCGGCCGCGAGACCTGCAGAGACCAGGCGAGTCCGAGCAGCACGGCGACGGCTCCGGCGAGCAGCGCGATCACGAGCGTGGTCGTGCGCAGCGCCGCGAGCGTCGCGTCGGTTCCGGCGGTCGGCACCAGCCCCGCGATCCGCACCTGCGGGCCGCCGCCCGGAGACAGCGTGTCGCGCCGTGCGAAGTACGAGGCGCCGCCGAGGCGGATGCGTTCGGGCCCGCTTCCTCCCCGCGCCGCGAGCGCCGCGGCCCCGGGCAGCGTGCCGGCCAGCGGCCGGCCGGCGGAGTCCCACAGCGCCAGCTCCACCCCGCTCGTTTCGCGAAGCTCCGCGAGGCGGAGCGAGTCGAGCAGCAGGCCCCCGCGCACGAGCCCGACCGGCGCGTCGCGATAGGTGATCGTCGCCGCCGCATCGAGCGCCAGCGCGCGGCCGGCGGCCGGCGGCGCGAACTCGAGGCCCGGGGTGCGCCGGGGCGCGAGCGTCGCCGCGTCCACGGGCTCGCGACCCGGGCGCGGGCGGGCCAGCGGCGCCGCACCCCCGTCGGCGACGACGGCGCCCGCGGTGTCGGCGACATAAAGGTAGTCGAGGCCCAGCAGGTACTGCTGCGTCGCGAGCTGCTCGCGCAATGACGCGCCTCCCGCGGATTCGACCAGGTAGAGGCGCTTGAGCTGCGCGTCGTCCGCGAGCAGCGCCAGCCGTCCGGTCAGCCGGTCCGCGTCGTCGTCGAGTTGTGCCCGCATCACGTGCAGGGCCGACGCGAGCCGCGCGGACGCCTGCGCGCGCACCGTGGACTGCAGGCGCTGACCGATCAGCAGCATGGCGACGGCGAGCGGCACGATGGCGACGAGCGCGAACCCCGCGATCAGCCGCACGCGCAGCGAGTTCATCGCCGTTCCGTCCCGGGAGCGCACTGGAGCAGGTTCGCGAACGCGTCGGCCCCGAGCGCCTGCACGTCGGCGGCGCGTGCCCGTGCGCACAGCACGGGACAGCGGATCGCGAGAACGCGCTCGAGGCGCAGTCCGGGATCGCCGGCGACGAGCGCGTCGGTGCGCGCCGGCGACAGGTCCTCCCACCCGATCGAGACACGGACGGCGCCGGCGGCGGGCCGGCCGCGGTTGAGGAACGCTTCGAGCGCCGCCCAGCCCGGGAGTCGCCGGTCCACCTCGTAGCCGGGAGCGGCCGTCCCGCCTTCGCCGGCCGTGTGCGAGATCGAGGTGTCCCGCGGGCCGGACCCGTCATCGCCGCGCGGGAGAAGCTCCAGATCGAAGCCGAACACCATCTCGTTCAACCTCGCGAGGTCGGCCGCGACGCGCGCGTGCGGCGGGGCTGACGTGCCCGGCCGCGTGCGCGCGACGATCCGCCCGCGCGCGAGCTGCCCGCGCAGCAACTCGAAACCGGAGGTGAGCTCGCGAAGTCGCGCCGAGGGCTCGCCGGGCCAGAAGACGGCCATATCCAGATCGCCCCTCTCGAGTGCGATCTCCTCGTCGGTCCGGTCTCCGAACGTCCGCACGATCAGCGTGTCGGGCCAGCGCGTCGTGGGCGCGAGCGAGTCCGCCGCGACCAGCCGCAGGCCGCCGCCGGGCAGCGGCTCGCTTCGGTAGTCGCGAGGCAGCGTCGCCGGCTCGATCCCGGGCGAGGCGCAGGGCGGCACGAGCGCGCGACGCACGGAGGCCGGCAGGCCGACGCGCAGCGTCGCGACGGGCAGGAGGGGCGCGGGCTCGAGACGCACCTCGAGACGCGCGAGGCGCTCATCGGCTTCGATGCGGCCGTGCTCGAGGCGCACGCTCGCGAGCGTGCCGTCCAGAACCTGCTCGATCCTGCCGACGGCCAGCTCGCGATGCCGGTCGAGAATGCGCACGAGCATCCCCGGCACGATGGCGCCGGAGTCCGGGGCGGCGAGATACACGCGCTCCTGCGCGACCCAGACGACGCGGGGCGCAGACGGCGCCGCCTCACCCGCGCGCGGCGTGAGCAGCGCGATCGAGAACGCACACAAGAGCGCTCCGCGCGCGATGAGGCGCGTGGCCCGCCTCCCACCGCGGCGCGTGTGCGTCGTCTCGTCGCCAGCGTGTCCGATGCTCCACACTCGAGGAAACCCCCCGTCGCACTTTCAGATGCGGACGCTCCCGCACCCTCGGGCGCCGCTTCGGCGTGTCCATCGTGACACAAGCAACGATGTCCCGAGTAGGCCCGATTCTGCCAATCGTCTGCGCGCCAAGCGATTGTCAGTACGGCACGCCACTTGGAATACGTGACCGCGCGAGGGCGGCACGAACCGCCCGACGATCGGGGCCGAACCCGGCACGGCGGCCCCGGCGGTAACTCACCCGGGCCGGAGGAGCGGGTGTCATGCGGGAGCGGAACGAAGTGACGGAGATCCGCGAGCGGTTCGCGGACGGCGACGGGTACGAAGCGCAGGGGACGGAAGCGGCGCGCTGGCCGCGCACGGTCGGGCTCTTCACCGTGCTCTTCACGGCCGCCGTGGCGGCGGGTCTGGCGCTCGCCGGCTGCGGCAATCGCGGCGGCGGCGGGGCCGCGGCGGAATCGAGCGCCGCGGTCGCGAGCCCGGCAGCGGCCACGCCCTCGCAGGCGGCGGGCACGCAGGTGGCTTCCGCGCCGGTCGCCTCGGGGCTCTCCGCGGGCGACCTGGCGGTGAAGGAAGGTCTCCCGCCGGACCTCTCGGTGACGGTGCCGGACACGCTGGTCGCGCCCGGCGAGGTCGTCGAGTTCAGGGTCGTGGGCACGACGGACGTGAGTCAGGTGGCCCTGTCGGACGGGCGGGACGAGCCGCTGCCGTTCGTGCGCGATGCCGGCACGGACACCTGGCGGGTCCAGTATCGCGTGCCGCTGCACCCCCGGCAGGACCGCTTCGGCGTCTCGGTCACGGCCAGGACCGACCTCAATCGCTGGCGCCGGGTGTGGGTCTTTCTCCACGTCGAACGAGGCGACACGACCGCGGTGGACAACCCGGACGAGATGGAGGACCGGGACTAGGTTTCATCCTGCAATGCGCCGTGCGCGGCCCCGGGCCATCACCGGGGCCGCGTTCGTTTCGGCGGCGCGCGGAACCGGCTGGGTGACGCCCCCCACCCTCTCCGATCCCTGGGCCATTTCCCGTGGGACGCCGCGGGACCGCGCCGCACTTCGCAAGGCGTGCCATTGCGTTCTTCAGCGCAGCGCGACGCGAAATCCCGCAAGTGCTGAAAACTCGGTGCCGCCGGAAATTTTCCGCGAGGTCGTCGCGTGTGGCACCTCGATTGCGCTGACCTCCTTTCGAACCACCGGCCGGCGATGGCCACGATCCACCGGAAGGCCCCCCGTCTTCCCGAACCCGAGGAGGCAAGCCCGATGCGGACGACCCGGCACGATGCGAGCGGCTTCTCGCTTCTCGAGCTGATGACCGTGATCACGGTCTTCGGCCTCCTGCTCGCGATCGCGGTCCCGACCATCGGGGGCCAGCTTCGCACGGCCCGCCTGAACGGGGCCCTGAGCACCCTGCAATCCGACCTTCGGTACGCGCGGTCGCTCTCGACCGCGCAGCGCAGGACCTACGAGATCCAGTTCGCTTCGAACACCTACTCCATCGTCCGCGTCTCGCCGGCGAAGGTCGTGCGCACGCGCGAACTGCCCCGCGGCGTCGCCTGCGCGTCCACCGACACCGCCACGTTCTATCCGTGGGGACTCACCGAGTCCGTCACGATCACCGTCAGCGACAGCCGCCGTTCGGACGTCCTGCGGCTGTCCTCCAATGGGAGCGTCTCCCGTGACTGAGCGTATCCACACGGCCCCGCCCGCGAACGAGCGCGGCATCTCGCTCATCGAGCTCATGGTGGTGCTCGTCGTGGTCGCCATCGGCGTACTCGCCCTGTCGGCCGTGCAGACGCGCTCGTCCACCGACGTGTACGCGACGGGCCGCCACACGCGCGCCCTCCAGGTTGCCCAGACCCGCATGGAAATCGCCCGCGGCGCCGGCTTCGCCGCCGCTCAGACGGACTCCGGGTCGGCCGACGGCTTCAACTGGTGGACCGCCGTGGATTCCGTGGACGTCGGCCTGCGGCGCGTGAACGTCTCCGTTCGCTGGTCCGAGCACGGCGAGGCCCGCTCGGTCCAACTCCTCAACCTGCTGGCGAAGCGATGAGGTGCCCCGTGATTCGGTCCGCCCACCGTCTCGAATCGGCCCGCGGCATGACGCTGGTCGAGCTGCTCGTCACGATGAGCATTCTCGGCGTGGTGCTGATGGTCGTGACCGGCATCATGCTGTCCACGAGCCGGGTCGAGGGACGCACCGTCCGGCGCGCCGAGGTCCAGGCCTCGAGCCGGCAGGCGCTCGCGCTCATGACCACCGAGCTGCGGCAGGCCGGCGCCGACCCGAGCAGCCCGCCCGTCGGCATCACGGCCGTCGTGAGTGCGGATTCGCACCTGGTGCGCGTGCGCGCCGACCTGAACGGCGACGGGACGATCCAGACCGCCGAGCCTTCCGAGGACGTGACTTACCACTTCGTGGACACCACGGGCGTCGTGACCCGCGACCCCGGCGCGGGCCCGGCGACGGTCCTGGCCAACGTGCGCGACCTGCAGTTCGCCTACTTCGACGCGGCCGGGCAGCCGATAACTCCGCTGCCCCTCAGCCCTGCGAACGCCGCCCGCGTCGCCGCCATCGGACTCACGGTGACGACCGAGAACCGCGACTCCGCCCCGATGACGCTTTCGACCCGGATCACGCTGCGCAACCGATGAACCGGCCCACCCCCGAAGCCACCCGGAGGACACCCCTCATGACGACGCGCATGAACGACGAACGCGGAGCCGCCATGGTCCTGGTGCTGGGGGTGCTGGCCGCCCTCGCCGTGCTGGCCCTGGTGGTGATGAACATCGTCACCGGCGAGAAGCGCACCGAGTCCACGGAGTACTCGAACAACCGCGCGTTCTACTCGGCCGACGCGGCGGGCGAGGCGGGGGTGGCCTGGATCCGGCGCCAGGGCAATCCGCCCTCGCTGGTGGACACCTCGAGCCACGTGTCCGTGTCCACCGCCTTCACGTCGCTCAGCAACGACAACCGCTACAAGTTCGACGTGCGCTACGTGCGCCGGCGCTTCCTGCCCGGGTACAGCCTCGACTACCGGAACTACGAGTACGTGGTCGAAGCGAGCGGCGCGAGCGCCCAGCAGGCGGAGTCCGCCGTCGAGCTCGGGGCCACCCGGCCGTTCAAGGAGGGCTACTGACATGCGAACCCGACTTCATGCGCACGCGCTCGCCTGCTTCGTCGCGGCCGGGCTCGCGATCGCGGGCCCGGTTCTCGCCGCGTGCGACCCGCCGCTCGTGGTCAGCAGCTCGGGGGGCCGCGCCAAGGTCATGATCATCCTCGACAGCTCGTACAGCATGAACGAGGCGATGTGCTCGGACGACTACGACCCGGGCGTGACCTACACCGGCAACTTCACGAGCGGTTCGACCTACAACGTCTCCTCCGACGGCACGTACACGCCGTCGAGCTTCAACTCCGGCTGGCCGACGTCGCCCGGCGCCTACCTCGTGAACAGCGACCAGGGAGAGCGCGGCCAGTACAACGGCAACTACCTGAACTGGGTGTTCTTCCACGCCACCGCGACGCAGCGCGCCGCGATCCCGGCGGTCACCCGCATCCAGATGGCCAAGCAGGCGGTGAACACGGTCATCGGCAGCGGCTCGGGCGCCGATTTCGGCGTGATGATCTTCAACGGCGACAACGGCGGCTCGCTGCTCTCGCCGATGGGCACCGCGACGGCGACGATCCAGTCGCAGGTGAACGCGGTGGACGCGAACTCCTATACGCCGCTCGCCGAGACGATGGTGACAACGCTCAACTACCTCAGCACCACCGGCGCCTCGGCCCCGATCCAGGCGAGCTGCGAGAAGACGTTCATCGTCATGGTGACGGACGGCTTCCCGACGAAGGACCTGAACGTGCCGGCCTACCTGCAGGACTACGACCAGGACGGCCAGGACCCCGGCAACTGCACGTCCATGGGCACCGGCATGCCGAACTCGATGGACTGCTCGGGCTACGTGGACGACGTCGCCGCCTACCTGTACCGCAACGACCTGCGCCCGGACCTCGACGGCTTCCAGAACGCGACGACCTACGTGATCGGCTGCGACCTCGACGCGCCGATCCTGCAGTCCACCGCGGCCAACGGCGGCGGCGCCTACTTCAGCGTCAAGAACGCCGCCGGCCTCGCCGCGGCGCTCGACCAGGTCTTCGACCTGATCGCCGCGCAGATGGCGGCCTCGGCATCGGTGTCGGTCGTCTCCGCGGAGGACCGCACGAACAACCGTCTCTTCCGGGCGCGCTTCGAGTCGCAGTCCTGGCGCGGTTTCCTCGAAGCCTATGACCTGCCCTACAAGGCCGGCGACGCCCCGGTCTGGGAGGCGGGCGGCCAGCTTCAGGGGCGCAGCGCCGGCAGCCGGACCATCTACACGTCCTCCACGGGCACCAACCGGACCGATTTCACCAGCGGCAGCGCGGCCTCGCTCATGACGCTGCTCGGCGCCGCGGACGTGACCGACGCCGGCCAGATCATCGACTACGCACGCGGAAACGCCGTCACGGGCACGCGCGACCGCGGAAACTGGAAGCTCGGCGACATCGTGGACGCGGCGCCCGCCATGGTCGGCAAACCGACCGGCTTCAATCCGTTCCTCAACTACGCGGCCTTCCGCGCGGCCAACGCGGCGCGGCCGGAGATGCTCTACGTGGGCGCGAACGACGGCATGCTGCACTGTTTCGACGCGACGACCGGCTCCGAGCAGTGGGCCTACGTCCCCCGCACGGCGCTGCCGAAGCTGCGCGACCTGATGAGTCCCTCCTACTGCCACGAGTTCTTCGTGAACCTCACGCCCACCGTCTTCGATCTGTACGTGAACGGCGGGTGGAAGACGGTGCTCGTCGGCGGCCAGGAGCGCGGCGGCAGCGGTCTGTTCGCGCTCGACGTGACCGATCCCGCCGCCGGCAACGTCCAGGTCCTGTGGGACGTGGACCTGGGCGCCCTGAAGGGCTCGTGGAACACCCCGACGCTGGTGCGCGACCGGACGCTCAACCGCCACGTGCTGGCGGTCGGAACCGGGCTCGCCGCCGCCGCGTCGCAGGCGAGCCTGCTGGTGCTCGACCCCGCGAACGGCTCGGTCCTCTCGACGCTCGCGCTCGGGTCCGCCGTGGCGAACAACAAGCTGACGAAGGCGACCGCGATCGACACCGACTTCGACGGCTACGACGACCTGCTCTACCTCGCCGACCTCGCGGGCCGCGTGTGGCGCGTGAACCTCCAGTCGAACCCGTGGTCGGCGACGCTGCTCTTCGACGCCGGCAAGCCGATCCAGGCCGCGCCGGTGCTGACCATGGACCAGCAGGGCCGCGTGATGGTGTTCTTCGGCACCGGCCGCTACCTCGCGGACGCCGACCTCTCCAACACCGACTCGCAGGCGTTCTACGGCATCGTGGACGACGGTTCGGGCGCGACGGTTTCGGCCTCGAACCTCGTGGACCAGACGTCCAGCATCTCCGCGGTGACGAGCGGCAAGAGCGGCTGGTTCGTGACCCTCGTGCAGGCGAGCGGCGAGCGCGTCACGCGCCGCCCCGCCCTGATCGCCGGAACCGTCTACGTGCCTTCGTTCCGGCCGAACTCGGGCTCGTGCATGGACGGCGGCGAGTCGTGGCTCTACAGCTTCGATTACAAGGACGGCTCGGCCCCGAGCAACGCCAACGGCTCCGAGAACAACACCACCGCCGGCCGCGTCGAGTCGAAGGGCGCGGGCATCCTCGCCGACCCGTCGGTGGACATCGTGAACGAACAGCTCGTCCTGCAGTCGTCCAACGCCAGCCTGCTCACCAAGAGCTTCAACGCCGGCCTCAAGCGGCTCGTCGTGCGCTCCTGGCGGCAGAAGTGGAACTGAGAGGAGCGACCATGCGCCACACTTCCGGCGTCATCCTTGTCCTCGCGCTCGCGTCCACGGCGGCGCTCGTCACCGCCGCGGTCGCCGGCGAGAACGCGCGGCTGCGCCGCACCCTCGCGAGCCCGCGCCTGCAGTCGCGCGTGACCACGTTCTCCGGCCAGCTGAACGGCCCGATCGCCTCCGAGATGCGGGTGGACGGTGTCACCTACCGGGTCGCGCCCGACGTGCGCATCTTCGAGCTCGGCCGCGGCGCCATGCCGTCCGGCACTTCGTATTTCGACCGCGTGGCGACCGTCTCGGGCGTCCGGGTGCGCGAGACGTTCATCGTCCAGAGCGTCATCGTGCGCCCCGCCGCCTGGAGCACGCGCGGCACCACCGGCATCGAACCGGCCGACGCGCCCCGATGACCGCCGCGCGCACGGAAGCCCGGGGCCCCGGCACGGAAAAGCCGCTCGCGGCCGCCGCCGTGCTCGCGCTGGCCTGCCTGTTGTCGGCCGGTTGCGCGCAGTCGCCGCGCACCGCGGCCCTCTCCGCGGGCTACGGCGGCGCGACGCTGCGCCTCTCGCCGGCGCCCGCGTTCTCGGGCACGCGGTTGCTGGCCACGCTCGGAGAGGACGGGCCCGACCCGGCGACCTTGCGCTTCGAATGGCGACGCAACGGCCGACAGCTCGAAGGCGTCACCGGCCCCGAGCTCGAGCCGTCGAACTTCTCGAAGGGAGACCGGATCGCCGTGTGGGTCACGGTGCCCGCGGCCGCCGGCGGCCACGCCCGCGAGCTGAGCGCCGAGACGAGGATCGAGAACTCCGCCCCGCGCATCACGAACCTCGGCATCGCGCTCGAGAACGACCCGGCCGGCCCCCAGTTGCGCGCGAGGGCCGAGAGCGTGGATCCCGACGGCGACACCCCGCGTCTCGAATGCCGCTGGTCGGTGAACGGCGAACCGGTCCGCGGCGCGAACGGCACGAGCCTCCCCGCCGCCCGGCTCGCGCGCGGCGATCGCGTGGAGCTCAGCGCGGTCGCGCACGACGAGGACGCCGCGTCGCTCGAAGCGACCGCCGCCTTCACCCTGGAGAACCACCCGCCGGCGTTCACGTCGCAGCCGCTGGCCCCGAAGGCCGCCGACGCGACGTTCGAGTACCGCGCCAGCGCCTCCGACCCGGATGGCGACCCGCTCGTCTATTCGCTGGTGCAGGGGCCCGCGGGAATGACGGTCAGCCCGCAGGGCGACGTGCGCTGGGAACTGCCGACGGGCGCCGATCGGCGCGGCGAGCACTCCGTGCGCCTGCGCGCGACCGACCCCGGCGGTGGCGAGGCCGTCCAGGAGTTCACCATCCGGCTGTGAACCGGCCCGCGCGCCGCCGCCCTCCGGGGCGTCAGGCGCGCGGTTCGCCGATGGCGATGATGGACTTGGGCACGAGCAGCACGCGTTCGATCTCGAAGCGCGCCTCGGGGAACAGCGCCCGCATCATCCAGCCGTCCACCAGGCGCACTTCCTCGACGAGCCGGATGGCCTCGGCCGCGTCGTGGCGCCGGTCGTACTGGCCGAGGTCCGTGGACATGAGCAGCCTCGCGCGCAGCGGAATCGGCAGCCAGTGGAAGAACGGCCACATGAAGTGCGGCTCGAACGGCGACCAGAAGTACGGTGTCTGCACGTAGTAGGCGGCGGCGACGCGGCGCAGCTCGGAGGCGAACGCCGCCATGCGCGGCCACTCGCCGACGTGTTCGATCGCCGAGTTCGAGTGCGCGAGGTGAAACGCCTCCGGACCGATGCCCGCGAGGTTGCAGCCATCCCCTTCGAGGAACGCGAAGCGCCCGTCTTCGGCGCCGCGCGCCATGCCCGGCAGGTTGAGCACCGAGACGTGCAGTCGGAACGTGCTCCACGCCGAATCGGGCAGGATGGACCAGTACTCGCGCGTCCCGCCCACGTCGAGCACGCGCACCTCGCCGTGGCGCGCGTGGAGGCGGGTCAGCAGGCCGAGCAGCGGCCGCAGGCGGCGGCGGCGGAGTCGCGAACCCAGCGAGCGGGGGTTTTCGTAGTCGGCGAGGCGGACCGCGAACTCTCGCAGGGAACCCATTCGGCCCTCGGGGAACGAAGCGTGACGAGCAGGACGTTGCGGGCGGCGAAGGTCGGGTGCGCCGGACGCGCCGTCAAGCGTGCGCGGCGGGGCGGCGGCGCGCGCGGCGGCGCGCCACCACCCACGCCAGCACGACCGCGTCGAACACGACCGCGAGGGCCAGCGCCGCCACCGCCTTGATCGCGAAGGGCCGCTCGGCGAGGACGGACATCCACGCCGGCGGACGGGAAAGATTGAAGACGCGCCAGTTCAGGCCCGCGCGGGCGAGCAGCTTGGACATCGGCAGCGCTTCGTACGAGTACACGCGGTACGCGCCGAAAAAATGCGCACGCAGCGGGTCGGCGTCGGCCGTGTCGCGTTCGGCCAGCGCCCGCGTCATGGCGTCGCGGTCGAGGACGTCGCCGGAATAGCCGGCGACCCGGAAATCCCGGGTCGAGGTGTCGCCGCGGTCGAGCAGTTGCGTGACGCTGTCGGCGCTGTTGATCGAGTCCACGAGGATCTCGCGTCCGCCGAGCCGGATCGAAACGAGCGTGTGCACGCCCTGGAGGCGCCGGTCGTAGAGCGTGACGCGTGTGGCGTCGAAGCCGAGACGCTGCAGCAGGCTGACGATCACGCGCGTGCCCTCGCCGCACAGGCCCTCGCGCGCGGCCAGCAGCCAGGCGGTCTCGTGGCGCAGGAAGGGCCGGTGCGCGTAGTCCAGCGACTTCCACTTCGCCCGGTCGCACACGAAGTCGGCGCGCACCGTCCGCGCCACCCGTACGGCCGTCGCCTGCGTCACCGGCAGCCCGGCAAGATCGTGGGCGCGCAGGTAGCGGTCCACGGCCGCGTCCTCTCCGCGCTGCCGCAGGGCGAACCCTGCCGCCGGCAGGAGGCTCGCGAACAGCACGGCCACGAGGGCGATCCTTCGCCCCGGGCTCCCGCCGTTCACGCCCGCCATGGAATCGCCTCCGGTTGCCCTGTGTTCGGTCGGAAGTCCGCACCGCCCTGCGGCCCGGGGGCCGCGCCGGACTCGGGCCCGGGAGCCCCCCGGGGGGACGCCCGCACGGTTTCGAGAGGCGAAAAGGCTAGTCGTCCGCGCTCCCGCGGGTCAACTGCGGAGCGGGCCGCAATCCGGTAAAGTCCCCGCCCATGTCCACACCGCACATCAGCGCCCGGCCCGGCGACTTCGCCGACATCGTCCTCATGCCCGGCGATCCCCAGCGCGCCGAGCACATCGCCAACACCTTCCTCAAGGACGCCCGGCGGGTGACCGAGGTGCGCAACGCCTGGGGATACACCGGCACGTTCCAGGGCAGGGCCGTCTCGGTCATGTCGCACGGCATGGGCATTCCGTCGTGCTCGATCTACGCCACCGAGCTGGTGCGCGAGTATGGCGTCAAGTCGCTGATTCGCGTCGGCAGCTGCGGGGCGCTGGCGGGTGACGTGAAGCTCGGCGACGTCATCGTCGCCCTCGGGGCCTCGACCGACTCGAAGGTGAACCGCGTGCGGTTCCTCGGTCACGACTTCGCCGCCCTCGCCGATTTCGGGCTGGTCGAGCGCGCGGTGTCCGCCGCGCGTGCGGCCGGGGTTCCGGTGCGCGTGGGCAACGTGTTCTCGACCGACTTCTTCTACACGCCGCAACCGGAAATCTTCGACGTGGTCGAGAAGTTCGGCATTCTCGGCGTCGAGATGGAGGCCGCCGGTCTCTACGGCATGGCGGCCGAGTACGGCGTGCGGGCGCTCACGCTGCTGACCGTGTCGGACCACATCCGCCGCGGGGAGCACCTTCCGCCGGACGCGCGGCGCACGAGCTTCGACGCGATGATCCGGATCGCGCTGGCGACGGCGCTCGCGGAGCCCGTTCCGGGCCGGTAACCCGCGCGTTCCCGCCCGGGAGGCCGGCGGGTCCGCGACCGGCGCGAGGGAGGCGTCTTGGAAGAGCCCAGGGTCCGCCCGGCGACGCCGGCCGACGAACAGGCGCTCGGCCGCTACGGCGGGGCGCTGATGCGCCAGCACCACGAGTTCGATCCGCTGCGGTTCATGCGGGGGGAAAACCCCGAGGCCGGCTACGGAAGGTTCCTCGTCTCGCAGCTCGCCGAACCGGAGTGCGTGGTGCTCGTCGCCGAGCGCGCCGGGTGCGTGATCGGGTACGCGTACGCGGGCCTCGAGCCCACGAGCTGGAAGGAACTGCGCGCCGCCTGCGGCTACCTGCACGACGTGTTCGTGGACCCGGCGGAGCGGGGGGCAGGGGCAGGTTCGCGACTCGTGCGCGCCGCGATTCGCTGGCTCGAAACCCGGGGCGCGCCCCGCGTCGTGCTGCTGAGCGCCGCGCGCAACGAGTCCGCTCAGCGGCTGTTCGAGCGGCTCGGTTTTCGCCACACAATGGTCGAGATGACGCGCGAGGCCGGCGGCGACTAAGAACGAAACGGTCCCGGGAATCCATTCCCGGGACCGTTCGTCCGTCTGGTGCCGCCGTGGCGGAAGCTCGGACTAGAAGTCCTCGCCGCCGTAGCCACCCGCGCCGCCGGGAGCCGCGGGAGCCTTCTTCTTCTCCGGGATCTCGGTGATCAGCGCCTCGGTCGTCAGCAGCAGGCTCGCGACCGACGCGGCGTTCTGCAGCGCCGAGCGGGCCACCTTCGTCGGATCAATGACGCCGGCCTCGAACATGTCCACGTACTGCTCGGAGTCCACGTTGAAGCCGACCGTCTTCTTCTCCTTCTTCACGTGCTCGACGACCACCGAACCCTCGAGTCCGGCGTTCTCGCACAGCGTGCGAAGCGGCTGCTCGAGCGCGCGCTTGACGATCTGCACGCCGATCTTGAGGTCGCCCTCGAGCTCGGTCGTCAGCGTGTCGAGCGCCTTCTGGGCACGCAGGTACGCCACGCCGCCGCCGGGCACGATGCCTTCCTCGACCGCCGCGCGGGTCGCGTGCAGGGCGTCCTCGACGCGGGCCTTCTTCTCCTTCATCTCGGTCTCGGTCGCCGCGCCGACGTTGATCACCGCCACGCCGCCGGCCAGCTTCGCGAGCCGCTCCTGCAGCTTCTCGCGGTCGTAGTCGGAGGTCGTGTCGTCGATCTCCTTCTTGATCTGCGCGATGCGGCCCTGGATGTCGGCCTTCTTGCCGCCGCCCTCGACGATCGTCGTGTTCTCCTTGTCGATCACGATGCGCTTGGCCTTGCCCAGGTCCTCGACGCGGGTGTTCTCGAGCTTGATGCCGAGATCCTCGGTGATGACCTTGCCGCCGGTCAGGACCGCGATGTCCTCCATCATGGCCTTGCGGCGATCACCGAAACCGGGCGCCTTCACCGCGCACACGTTGAGCGTGCCGCGCAGCTTGTTGACGACCAGCGTCGCGAGCGCCTCGCCCTCGACGTCCTCGGCCACGATCAGCATCGGCTTGCCGCGCTGGGCGATCTTCTCGAGGATCGGGAGCAGGTCCTTCATGTTCGACAGCTTCTTCTCGTAGAGCAGGATGAAGGCGTCCTCGAGGACGGCTTCCATCGTGTCCTTCTCGGTCACGAAGTAGGGCGAGATGTAGCCCTTGTCGAACTGCATGCCCTCGACGACGTCGAGCGTCGTCTCGACCGAGCGGGCTTCCTCGACGGTGATCGTGCCGTCCTTGCCGACCTTGTCCATCGCCTCGGCGATCATCTTGCCGATGACGGTGTCCGAGTTGGCCGAGATGGTCGCGACCTGCTCGATTTCCTTGTTGTCCTTGACCGGGTGGCTCTGCTTCTTGAGCTCGTCCACGACCGCCGTGACGGCCCGATCGATGCCGCGCTTGATGTTCATGGGCGACGAGCCGGCGGTGACGGACTTGAGGCCCTCCTTGAAGATCGCCTCGGCGAGCACGGTCGCGGTCGTGGTGCCGTCGCCGGCCACGTCGGACGTCTTCGACGCGACCTCGCGCACCATCTGCGCGCCCATGTTCTCGTACGGGTTCTCGAGCTCGATCTCCTTGGCGACCGAAACGCCGTCCTTGGTCACCGTGGGCGATCCCCACTTCTTGTCGAGCACGACGTTGCGGCCCTTGGGCCCGAGCGTGACCTTGACGGCCTTCGCCAGCGTCTCCACGCCGCGCAGGATTTCCTGGCGGGCCTGCTCGCTGAAGAGCAACTGCTTCGCAGCCATGATGCCTCCTCGAAGGAAAGGTTCAGGCGCGGCGCCGGGGTCGGCGCGCGGCGCCGGCGATTACTTGCTGAGAACGCCGAGGACTTCGTCCTCGCGCAGGATCACGTACTCGGTGCCTTCGATCTTCACGTCGGTGCCGCTGTACTTGCCGATCAGCACGCGATCGCCCTTCTTGACCTCGGGCGCGATCCGCTTGCCGTCCTCCGTCAGGCGGCCGGGTCCGACGGCGACCACTTCACCCTCCTGCGGCTTCTCCTTCGCGGTGTCCGGAATGATGATGCCGCCGCGGATCGTCTCCTGCTCCTCGATCCGGCGGACCAGGATGCGGTCGGCGAGAGGCTGGACGTTCATCGCAGATTCCTCCTCGTGATGGGTGGGTTCGCCGCCCGCATCGCGTCGGGCCGCGCGAAGCGGTCGCGAATGCGCGTGGCGTTGTTGTGTCGGCGATTCGAATGGGCCGGCCTGCGAGGGTTGAATCCTTCGCGGCGCCCAACGCCGCACAAACTAATGTGCACGCGACGGTCGCTCAAGTTGGATTGTTGCCAACTCTTTCACGCGCGTAATTACAATGGTTTAGGCCGTGGCAAGCCCGGCGGACAGGAGCCGGCCAATGGTTGTCTTGCCAGAATGGCAACGCGCGTCTGGCGATCGGGTCGGCTTGCCGCAGTGGGGGACGACGGCCTTCGCGCGCGGAGCGTCAGCGCGGCGGCGGCGCCGCCGGCGGGCACCTCAGTGCTTCGGCGCCTCGAAGAGCGCGGTGCCGGCCTGGCCGTTCAGGTAGCCGGTGCTGAGCATGCCGAAGACGGTGACGCCCTGGCCGCGGCGCGGTGTCCGGCTGCGCGTGAACACGACCAGCGTGTCGCGGCCCTGGTGCAGGTAGTAGGCGTGGCCGCCACCCACCTCGAAGATCTCGCCGACGCGACCCGAGACGCGTACGTTCTGTCCGTCGTAGCGCGCGGCGTCGTGGCGGATGCCGGCGATGGAGATCGACTTCCCTTCGCGCGGCCAGAACAGCAGCGTCATCAGCAGCACCACGATCAGGCCGGCGAGCACCTGCACCTTGCGGTCCTCGCGCAGCATCTGCGGCAACTGCATCCACCAGGGCGCCGGTGCGTCCTTGAGATCGAACGCCTCGGGGGCCACGACCGTGTGGGGTTGCGCCGCGAGTTCCGCCGCGGCAGCGGCGGCTTCGGCGGCTTCGCGGGTCGCTCGCGCGCGTTCCTCGGCGTCGTCCATCGGAAAGTCGAGCGGACTCGCCGCGGCCGCCTGCGCGGCGCGCGCGCCGGCCGCCGGCGTCGCGGGTGCTTCGCGGTGGAGCATGGGCACGCTGTTGGCGCCCGGCTCCCACAGCATCGTGGGCCCGTGCGAGAGCGTGCCCGGTTCGTCCGGTTGAGCCGCCGGCGCTCCGGGCACGGTCCGCTTCGAGAGCGGGATTCCCGGCAGCGGAAGCCCGGCAGCGTCCGCGCCGGGTTCGTCGGGGCCGCCGGGCCGTGAAAGTCGTGGCGCCGGCATCTCGGCCGATGGAGGAAGCACGAGTCGCAGGGCCTGGGGTTCTTCGGCGCCCTCCTCCCGCCGCGGCCGCGAGTGGGAAGCCGGCGGCTCGGCGGCCGCGTCGGCGCCGGGGCGGAAGAGCTTCGGGGCGGGCGTCGCGTGTGCGTCGCGCCGCAGCAGCTCCGCCTCGAGACCTTCCTCCGGACCGCACAGCCAGTCGGCGCGCGCCTCGTCCTTCGGGGCGGGCGTGGCGTCGTCCGGCGGTTCTTCGATCGGGTCGGGCTGGCCCATCGGGCGATTCTCCGTGGCGGGGCTGACGGTCCAGCCGCGTTATCGGCGCCGGGCGTTGGCCGACTTGAGGTGGATTCCGGCCCCGCTCGCCCGGGCGGGGCGGACCCATTCGCGCTGGCGCCGTTCAGCGCCCGGAGTAGTCGTCGAGCTTGCGGTAGAGCGTGCGCAGGCCGATGCCGAGCATCGCCGCCGCCCTGGGCTTGCTGCCTCCCGCGTGGCGCAACGTGGACTCGATCAGCTGGCGCTCGGCCTCCGCGAGCGTCATGCCCACCTCGACGCGCAGCGGGGCGGCCGCGCGCGCCGGAGCGCGAAGGCGCTCGGGAAGCGCGCTGACGTCGAGCGCCCCGCGGCCGGGCGCGGCGACGAGCATCCCCTCGAGCGCGCTCTTGAGTTCGGTGATGTTTCCGGGCCAGTCCCAGGCCGCGAGTTGCTCCGTCGCGCCGCGCGTCAGGCGGCGCAGGCGGCGGCCGTGCTCGCGAGCGCTCTCGCGCAGGATCTCCTCGGCCAGCGCGGGGATGTCCTCGCGGCGGGCACGCAACGGCGGCAGGGTGATGCGCACCACGCCGAGGGCGAACAGCAGGTCCTCGCGGAACGCGCCCGCGCGCGCGTCGGCCGCGAGGTCGCGTGTCGTCGCGGCGACCGCGCGAACGTCCGCGCGCCGGGTGGCCGCGTCGCCGGGGCGCGTCACGGCCCGCTCCGTGAGCGCGCGCAACAGCAGGCTCTGCGCCCGCGCCGGCAGCGAGTCCACGCCGTCCAGGAACAGCGTGCCGCCGTCGGCCTGCTCGAAGCGGCCCTGCCGAGCGGGTGCGCCGCCGGAGGGCGCGGCTCCGAAAAGCTCAGCATCCACGAGCGAGTCGGGCAGCGCGGCGCAGTCCACCCACACGAACGGCCCCTCGCGGCGCGTGCTCGCGCGGTGCAGCGCGCGCGCGACGACGCTCTTGCCGGTCCCCGGCTCGCCCTCGACCAGCACCGCCGCGCGCGAGGAGGCGACCTGCCGCACCTGGTCGCGCACCCTCCGGATCGCCCGCGAGGGTCCGGCCAGCGCCCCGAGGCCGAAGCGTCGGTCGAGTTCGCCCTCCATGCGTGCGACACGCGCGGCGAGCGACTGATGTTCGAGCCCCCGGCGCAGTGCTTCGATCAGCCGGTCGTGGTGGAGTGGCTGTGCCTGCACGTCCCAGGCACCGCGGCGCATGGCCTCGACGGCCAGTTCGAAGTCGGGTCCGTCGCTGACCAGCACGACGACGGGCGAAGGACGCAGGTCGGTCGCGCGCGCGAGCACGGCGAGCCCGTCGATCCGCGACGAGCGCAACTCGCACACCACCGCGCTCGGGCCAGCCTTCTCGAGCGCCCCGAGGCCGCTCTCGCCATCGTGCGCGAACACCACCTCGAATCCGCGCGCCCGCAGGGCCGCAACCAGCGCGCGCGGACCGGTCGCGTCCTTCGCGACGACCAGCACCACGGGCGCTTCGCGGCTCGTCATGGCGGGACGGCGGGCCCGTCGCGCGTCAGTCGCGCGGCGCGGCGGCCAGCGCCGCGAGCGCGCGTTCCGGGCTCGGAACCTGCTCGATCGATTCGGGGTCGTCGCTGATCTCGCTCCAGACGAGGCGGCCTTCGCGGTTCACCAGGAACAGCGCGCGTCCGCTCGTGTCGGCGCGCGCATCGAGCACCCCGTAGGCGCGGCTCGTGTCGCGGCCCCAGTCCGAGAGCAGCGGAAACCCGAGCTTCAGCGCGCGTGCGAACGCGGCATTCGCGAAGTGGCTGTCCACGCTGACCCCCAGCACCGTGACGCCGGCCGCCTCGAGCTGCGGCAGCGCGGCCTGCAGTTCCGGCAGCTGGTGCGAGCACACGGGCGAAAACGCGAGCGGGAAGAACGCCACCAGCACGTGGCGCTCGCCGCGGAACTCCGACAGCGAATAGAAGACCCCGCCGGGGCCGCGCAGGCTGAAGTCCGGGGCTTCGGCGCCGGGCTCGAGGACGGGCTGGGTGGGCATGGGCGCTCCGGGTTCGGTGGGCGATGCGTTCGGCGCGGAGCCTAACACCCGGCCGGGCCGCGGCGCTCGCGCCGCCGGTGGAGGGCGACCGCGCGGACTCAGCGTCGGGCGGTCGCGCGCATCACGTCCTGGCTCACCGCCGCCAGCTCCGCGAGCGAGCGGATGCCCTTCTCGCGCTCCCAGCGCTGCACGAGCGCCAGCAGGAGCCGTGCGGTGGTGCGTGCGTCGCCCAGCGCCCGATGCGCCGGCTCGGGCGGCAGCCCGAGCCGCGCGGCCAGGGCTCCGAGCGAGTTGCCGCCGCTGCCCGCCAGCCCGCGCGCCAGGCCGAGGGTGTCCACGACCGGACCGAGCAGCGCCGGCGTCCCGGTCTCGCGGAACAACTGGTCGAGGAACGGCAGGTCGAATGGCGCGTTGTGAAAGACGAGGGTTTGTTCACCGCAGGCCTCGCGCAGTTCCCGCGCGACGACGCGCGGCTCCGGGGCCCGCGACACCATCTCGTCGGTGATGCCGTGCACGCGCGAGGCGTCGGGCGGGATCGCGCGCCCCGGGCGCACGAGGCTCGACCAGCCTTCGAGCAACACGCCGTCCACGATCCCGACGTGCGCCACCTCGACGAGCCGGTGACCGGACTCGGGCGACATGCCCGTCGTCTCGGTGTCCACCGCGAGCAGTCGCTGGCCCGCGAGCAGGCTCATCGCGCGGCGCCCTGCGCGGCGGAGCGCTTCACGAACTCGTCCCACTTCACTCCGCGCTCCATGTGGCCGTCGCCGACGTAGCGCAGCAGCAGCAGGAAGCGGCCGGCCTCGACGTAGCCGGGCACGTTGACCAGGTGTTCGCCGTCCGAGGTGAGAAACAGGCTCGTCGGATAACCCGAAACGTCGAACGACGAAGCGAGCGAGCGGGCCGTCATGCTGCGGCCGCGATACGTGACCGACTCCGAGCTCTCGGCGTTCAGGCGGATGGTGACGAACTTCCGGCTCAGGTAGCGGGCCACGTCCGCGCGGCCGTAAACGTCGCGATCCATCCGCCGGCACCAGCCGCACCAGTCCGTGTAGACGTCCACGAGGACCGGCCGGCCCGAGGCCGCCGCCGCCGAAAGGCCGGCGTTCCAGTCTCTCCATTCCACCGCCGCCGCGGAACCGGCGAGAGTGCACGTGAGCAACAGCGCGGGGAGCATGCGGGCGAGCATGGACATGAGGCCCTCTTCGGGGATGTTCGGGGAGCCCGCCGGGGTGCGAGATCGAGTGGAAAGCCTAGCCCGCCGCGACATCCCCCGCCAACCGACGTCAGAACGATGTGCGGTCTCGGGTGCCCGTCGCCGGCATCACCGTGTGCCGGAGGGTCTCGGCGGGACGCGCGGGGTCGAACCACACGGCCGCGAGATGCCGGCTCCCGAACTGTCCCGGGTTCACGAGGACCGTTTCGCCGAGGGTGTCCTTCCATGCGCCCGAAACGCGCGGCGACTCGTGGATGTGCCCGCTCAGCACGAGTCTCGGCCGGCGCTCCTCGACGAAGCGACGGATGGCCCGCGAACCGACATGGTGTCCCCCGTGCACGAGATCGCACTTCGTGCCGCGCGCCGGCGAGTGCAGCACGAACAGCGTTGCGGCCGGGTCGCAGGCGCCCGCGAGCATCGCGAGCGAGTCGGCGATCGTCGGCGTGCGGGCCGCGGGATCGAACGCGAACTCGCGTGCGCCTCCGGCTTCGCTCACCCAGCCGGCGAGCTGGGGCGGCGACTCCTCGCCGCCGTCCTCCCAGCGCTCCCAGTCCTTGAGCCGGAAAGGCGTGATCGGCACGAACGAGGATCCCGCGACGCGCACTCCGTCGAACTCCAGCACGCGCTCGTGCAGGACGTGCCACAGGTCGCCGTCGTGCCGGTCGAGCACGTCGTGGTTGGAGGCGCAGTCGTCGTTGCCCATGAGCAGCACGAGCGCCGTCTCCGGAGTGCGCTCGCGCAGCCGGCGGGCGAACTCGACGAGGAAGCCCTCGAGAAAGAGCCGGTGCCGGCGCACGCCCTCGGCGCCCGACGGGTGCGGCCCGAGGTCGCCGCCGAGGATCAGGACGCGAGGGCGGCCGGACTCCGCGAGCGCGAGCGCCTGTTCGTAGTAATCGCCCTGCCCGTGCAGGTCGGAGGTGAAGAGCCAGTCGGCCAAGCCGGTCTCCCGTGCGTGGGGTGAATGCGCCCGAAGGCTATAGGAGCGCGTCAGGACTGTTCAAACCCGTGAGTTTGCGCTTGAACCGCGCGCGGGCGGTCCGGATACTTTTCCTTCGCCCCGCCGCGCACCGTGCACCCGCACGCTCCCCGACTCCTCCACGAACGGAAATCTCCATGCGCCTGTCGTCCCTGATTCGCGTGCTCGCGCTCGCGGCCCTCGCGCCGGCGCTCGCGCAGGCCCCGGCGTCGGCGGCCCCGTCCCGAAATCTGCTCGCCAACCCGGGCTTCGAGCAGCGCCAGGCGGGTTCCGATTGGATGCCCGCGGCGTGGGATACCTCGAACGCCGGGCTCGAGACGGTGTTCTTCGGGCGCGACACCTTCATGGTCCACGGTGGCAACTACAGCGTGAACGTGGCGAACACGAGCACGCTCTACTGGATGGGCCACAACTGGAGCCAGACGATCCTCGTCGGCCGCGAGGCCTGGGGCAAGACCGCGGTCTTCTCGGTGTGGACCCGAACGAACGGACTGCAGGGCCGCGCCTACATCCTCGCGCAGGCCTATCGGGACACGGTCACGAAGATGGCCCAGATCTGGGGCGTGGCGCGCGACGAAGCCCTGAGCCGCCTGGGGCTGAATCCGCTCTCCGATCCGCTGCGGGACTTCGGCTGGCAGCGCATTCAGTTCGAGGACCCCCGGACCGACTGGGTGCGACGCGAGGCGCGGATCATCGTCCGGCCGGGCACCAACGTGCTGTTCGTCCGCTGCGGACTGCTCGGCACCGGCCAGGTCCTCTACGACGACGCATCCCTCACGCTCGAGCCGACCGCTCCGGAGCCCGCGATCGCCCCCGGTGTCAACGTGCTCGCCGACCCCGGATTCGAGGACGGCGCGCTCGCATGGGAGTGGTCCATTCCGCCCTTCGAGGGTGCGCGCATCGAGCCGGACACCACCGTCGCCCACTCCGGGCGCGTGAGCATGAAGTGTTCGCGGCTCGAGGACGGCGTCGTTTCGGCGCGCGCGGGTGTCTGCCAGCCGGTGCGTGCCGACGCGCTGCGCGGCAAGCGCGTGCGCATCAGCGGCTGGTTCCGCGGCGACAGCCTCACGGCGGGAGCGTTCGTTCTCGTCGCCTCGCACACGATCCAGGACAAGCAGGTTTCCGGCACCACGCAGCAGCTCACCGGCACGTTCGACTGGACCTACACCTCCACCGAGTTCGACGTGCCCGCGGACGCCGCGCTCATCTGGGCGTGGATGATGCTCAACGCGCCGGTGCACGGAACGCTTTGGATCGACGACGCTTCGCTCGAGATCCTCGGGCCGTCCGAGTCGAAACCCTCGACGGCGAAACGGAAACGCTGAGCCGGCGTCGCATCGGCTCTTGACGGACGGACGCGTGCGGGCACAGACTTTGGGCGCAGCCGGGCAGGGAGGCCTCCTTGGCAGGGAGCTCCCGACCCGATCCGGGACGTCGTTCGCTGCACGGCGTCCGCCCGAGGGACCAGGGGCGTGGAAGACCCGAGCGAGGTTTCCGCGCGAGGACTCGAGGGCCGTGCGGTGAAGGGGCTGCAGGCGTCCGAGTCACCCGGCCCCGGTGACGCCCTCTCGGGCGCAGTCACGGGAACCCCCCCTCCATTCCTTCCGCAACGGGAGACGGCCCTCCTCCTCCCGATCCCGCCCCCTCCGGGGAGTGGCGACACGTTTCCGCGCGCCCGAACTCCTCAGGACAGTCGCAGCGTGCGACGGCAGGTCGCCGCGTGAATGCGCACGGTGTCGTCCCGCTGCCGGGCGTAACCGCCGCCGAGCGTCGTCACCACCGGAATGCCGCGCGACGCGCATCCGGCCAGCACCCGCTCGTCGCGCGCCTCGAGTCCCTCGAACGTGAGCGCGAGTCCGCCCAGTTGATCGTCCCGGTAGGGATCGGCCCCTGCCTGGTAGAGCACCAGCTGGGGCTTGTGGGCCCAGACACGCTCGAGCGCCGGGTCGAGCGCGAGCAGGTAGGCCGCGTCGTCCGCGCCGTCGGCGAGCCCGACGTCGAGATCGCCCCGCTCCTTGGGTTCGGGATAGTTGTTCGTCTGGTGCAGCGAGAGCGTGAACACCTCCGGTTCGTCGCGAAAGACATGCGCCGTTCCGTTGCCCTGGTGGACGTCGAGGTCCACCACCGCGACGCGTTCCACGAGGCGCTCGGCCCGCACCGCGCACGCCGCCACCGCGAGATCGTTGAGGTAGCAGAAACCCTCGGCGTGCCCCGCGTACGCGTGGTGAAAACCGCCGCCGACGTGCGCCACCGCCCCGCGACGCAGCGCTTCGCGCGCGGCGAGCACGGTGCCCGAGGCGGCGAGTGCGGACGCGCGCACGATCGGCTCCTCGAGCGGCAACTCGGAATACATCGTTCGCACGGTCCAGCGCAGCGCTTCGAGGTCGTCGAGGTAGGCCGCTTCGTGGGCCAGCGCGAGCAGTTCGCGCGTCGCCGGAGGCGGCTCGAGCGCGTCCGCGCCACGCAGATCGCCCGAAGCCTCCAGGGCGCGGTACACGAGCCCGTACTTCTCGGTCGGAAAGACATGAGTGCCGAGATCGCACGCGTAGCCCCGGGACCACACCACCGCCGGTCGCGAGCTCATGCGCGCAGGATGACCGCGCCGCGCGCCGGCCGCAACGGGCCCGTGCGCCGCCATCGCCGCCGCCCATGAAGCCCGGAAATCCCTCACCCGTGACGGCCGCCGGCGCCTTCCGCGACCTGCGCCGTTCGCTCGTCCGGCGGCGACTGGCCGGCGCGGGAGCGCGGCTGCACCTCACGGTGGTCGCGATCACGGCGATCGTCTCGGCCTTCGCCTACTGGCGCGTTCGGATTCCGCTCGACAGCCTGCGTCGCAACCACGGCGCGCCGGCCGCGGAGCTGTTGCTGGGCGTCGTGCTGGCGGCGCTCGCGCTCGCCGCGGCGCTGCTCACGGCCGAACGCGTGGCCGCCATGCTCGATCGCAGGCCCGGCCCCGAGTGGCTGGCGCTGCCGGCCGAGCCCGCCCTCATGACCGCCCATCTTGCCGCCGAGGCCCGCCGGCCCGCGCTCGCCGTGCTTCCTCCCGCGGCGGCCGCGCTGCTCGCGGGTCTGGGGCTGCTGCCGGCCAGCTGGCTGTTCGCGTCCGGCGTCGCGTTCGCGTTCGCCTGGTCGCTCGCCACGCGCGCGGCCGCCACGCTCACACGACGCCTCTCGCGACCCGCGCGCGCCCCGGAGCGCCGCCTGACCGCGCACGCGGCGTGGCTCGCCGCGGAGCCCCGCCGCTCCGGCGCACCGCGCGTCGCGCCCGCGACCTGGGCCGCCGGCACGCCCGCGCGGGCGCTGCGGCGGCTCGACCGCCTCGCCTCCGCGAGGCCGGGCCCCTCACGCGTGCGGCTCGCGTTCGTGGCCGTGTTGGCGCTCGCGGGTCTCGCCGCCTGGTTCGACGGAGCCGAGCCGATGCTGCGCCGCGCGCAGGCCTTCGCGCTCTTCCTGCCCGTCTCCGCCTCGCTCGGACTGTGGGCGATCCGGCGCGCCTGCGCCGAGCCCGCGGACCTGCACCGGCCGCTGCCGATCTCGCTGGCCGACGCGTGGGGCGCGCGCGCGTTGCCGCTGGGCGCGGCGCTGGCGGCGATCGCGGCGGCGAACGCGCTGGCGGCGGCCGGCCTGCCGCCGGCGGCGCGGCTCGTGCTCGTTCCGGCGTGGGCGGCGATCGGATTCGCGCTCGCCGTGCTGGGACTCCATTGCTCCCTCACGCTGGTTCCGCAGGCGGACGCGGCCGAGTCGGTCTACCTGTCCTGGCTCGGCGTCGCGCTGGTCGCGAGCCTGATGATGCCGTTGCTCGGCTGGTTCGTGCTCGCCGCCGCGGTCGCGCATTCCTCGATTCGCCTGCCTGCCTGGTGGCGTCCGAAGGCGGCGCGATGATCGAGATCCGCGGCCTGCGACGCGAATACGGGGACCGGCTCGCGCTCGACAACGTCTCGCTCGACGTGCGGGCCGGCGAAATCGTCGGGTTGCTCGGCGCCAACGGCGCGGGCAAGAGCACGCTCCTGCGCGCCGCCGCCGGACTGCAGCCGCCGGATGCGGGCTCGGTGCGGATCGGCGGACACGACGTCTGGGCCGAGCCGCTCGCGGCACGTGCGAAGCTCGGCTACGCCGCCGAGGAGCCGACGTTCCACGAGGAGCTCTCCTCGGCCGAACACCTGGCCTTCGTCGCCGCCGTGCGCGGGCTCGCGCCCGACGGGGCCCGCGATCGCGCCCGCGAGCTGGCGCGGCGGCTCGACATGGACGAGCGGCTCGACGACCCCGTGCGCGGCTACTCGCACGGGATGCGCAAGAAGACCTCGTTCCTCGCCGCCATACTGCACCGGCCCGCCGTGCTGCTGTGCGACGAGGCGCTGGAAGGTTTCGACGCCCCCTCGGCCATCGAGGCCAAGGCCGAGTTGCGCGCGCTGGCGCGCGGCGGAACGGCCGTCCTGTTCTCCAGCCACGTCACCGAAACGGTCGAGAGGCTGTGCGACCGCGTCGTGCTGTTGCGCGCGGGCCGCGTCGCGGGCTCGCTGTCACGCGCCGACTGGGGCGCGCCCGACGAGCAGCATTCGCGGCTCGAGCGTCTGTTCCTCGACATCGTCCGTCCCGAAGGGAGTGCCTGATGTTCCGCCCGTCGTTCCCGCGTACGTTCGTCGCCGCCCTCGTGCTCGCGCTGGTGGGGCTGCTCCGCGCCGCGCTCTCCGCCGCCGAGCCGGCTTCTCCGGTTCAGAACCTGCTGTTCGCCGCGGACGATCCGGCCGACCTGCGCGCCCGACTGCTCGCGCACGCCGACTCGGTGAGCGCCGACGCGCTCGACGCCGGCGAGGCGTGGTACTGGGCCGGCGTCAGCTGGGAGCGGGCGGGCCACGCCGACAGCGCGCTCGTGGCGTTCGGGCGTGCGCGCGCGCTGCGCGGAAACCTCGAGGAGACGCTCGCGGAGATCGACCTGAGGATCGCGCGACGCTCCGCCGGGGATCTCGACAGCGCCGCGGCGCTCGCGGCCCGGCTCGCCGCCCAGCCCCTGGGCCGGCTCACGGACGAGGTGAGGTTGCGCGACGCCTGGATCCGCACCCAGCGCGGCGACGCCGCCGCACTTTCGCCCATCCTCGACGCGCGGCGCTCGCCCCTGTTCCGTCCGCACGCCGGCATCGCGCGGCGGCCGCTGTGGGCGTGGCGTTTCGCGCCGCTCGCGCTGGCCGCCGGCGACGGCGACGCGGCCTGGCGCCTCGCCTCGCCGCTGGTCGCCGACACGCGCGGGCGCGATCCCGAAGTGACCCGGCTCGCCCGCGCCGCCTCGGTCGGAAGGCCGATCGGCACCGACTACGACCACTGGCAGCAGTCGGCCATTCTCCGTGCGGACACGACCGAGCTCGCCGGGCTCGTCGGGCTCGGCGCCAGGTTGCTGACCGTGAAGGCTGAGGACGGTGCGGCGCTCGCCGCCTGGTATCTGCCGGGCCCCCGCGAAGCGCCGATCGCGGTCGTGACGGCGCCCATCGAGGGCGAAGCGCTCGTCGCCTGCGACAGCCTGATCGTGCAGTTGCGCCGTGGCGGTCTCGCCGTCGTCCTGCTCGATCCGCGCGGCGTGCGGCGCTCGGCCTCCGCGACCGAACCGGCGGCGTTGCTGCGCACCGACGGGCAGGACGGCACGCAGCGCCGGCTCGCCCGCGACCTGTCGGTGACCCTCTCGGTCGCCGCGCGGGCGGCTGGGACCGCCTCGCCCCGCGGGCTCGCGGTCGGAGTGGGGCCGGCGGCGATGGCCGCGGTGCTCGCCTCCGCGGACGACCCGCGCCTGCTCGCCGTGCTGCTCGCGGGCCCCGAGATCGCGCCGACCGAACGCGGCTGGCTGCGCGCGACGCTCGCGCGCTCCGGCACGCCGGCCTTCTTCGAGTCCGGACCCGAGAACGTGTTCGAGAACCTGGCGATCGAACGGATCGTCGCCGAACTGCCGCCCACGCAGACGCGCGTGGCCGACTCGCGCATGCCCGGCCACGGCGCGGCGCTCTTCCGCGCGGATGCCGCCGAGGGCGGCCGCGTCACGGCCTGGCTGGCCGGGATTCTGAAGCGCCCGCGCGCCACTCCACCATCACGACCGCGCTGAGGATGAGTCCGGCGCCCAGCCACCAGCGGGACTCGAATCGCTCGGCGCCGATCGTGAGCGCGAAGGCGACGGCGAACACCGGCTCGAGCGCGAACAGCAGCCCGATGCGCCCGGGCGGCAGGCGCCGCTGCGCCAGCACCTGCAGCAGCGGGGCGAGCATGCTGCCGGCGATCGCGAGATACCCGAACCGCAGCCACCCCTCCGTGCCGAGCGCGGCGAAGGCCGCGGGCGCCTCGCGCGCCGAAGGCGCGAGCGCGAGCGCGACGGTCAGCGCCTGGGCGCCCGTGAGCACGAGCGGGTCCGCCGCGGGCGCGAACCGGCCGAGCGCCACGACCTGCAGCGCGTAGATCGCCGCGCCGAGCAGCGTCAGCAGTTCCCCCCGCCCAAGGCGCAGGCCTTCCCGCAGCGACAGCAGCGCCGAGCCCGCAAGCGCCAGCGCGATCCCGGCGATGAGCATGCCTCCGGGTCGCTGGCCGAGCAGTGGCCAGGCCAGGAACGCCGCGAGCAGGGTTCCGGCGCAGGTCAGGAAGGCCGAGCTGCCGGCCGAGGTGAAGCGCAGGCCCTCGGCCTGGAAGTAGTAACCGCCCAGCATGAGCACCCCGGTGCCCAGGCCCGCCCACACGTCGCGAGCAGCCGGAGCGCGCCCGCGCGCCGCGACGAGGAGGGCGAAGACGGCGGCGGCCGCCGCGAAGCGCGCGCCCACCAGCATCGCTGGCGGAATCGCAACGACGGTGTCGCGGATCGCGACGAAGGTGCCGCCCCACAGCAGCGTCGCGGCGACCATGGCCGCGACCGCGGGGGCCTCGCCGCCCCGCGGGCTCACCCGGCCGCCCGCCTCCGGCGCGCCACGTGCGGCTGCGAGAGCGCGAACGACAGGCTCTCGAACTCGGTCGTCATGTCCACCGTGCGCACCCAGACCTCGTCGGGCACGCGAAGCTTGCGCGGCGCGAAGTTGAGGATGCCGCGCACGCCCGCCGCGGCGAGCGCGTCCGCCACTTCCTGCGCCGCGCGCACGGGCGTCGCGATGACGCCGATGTCGATCGCGTCCTCGGCCGAGAGTTGCGACACGTGCCGGACCGTCAGCACCCCCTCCGTGCGACCGACCTGCTTCGGGTCGGAGTCGAAGACGGCGACGATGTCGAAACCCTGCGATTCGAACCCGCGGTACGAGAGCAGCGCCGAGCCGATGTGCCCCGCCCCCACCACCGCGACCCGCCAGCGTCGGTCGAGGCCGAGGATCACGCGGATTTGGGAACGCAGATGCTCGACGCTGTAGCCCAGCCCCCGCCGTCCGAACGAACCGAAGCAGGACAGGTCCTTGCGCACCTGCGCCGAGGTGATGCCTTCGCGCTCGGCGAGCAGCTGCGACGAGACGACCTTGCCGCCCTCCGCCGCGACCTCCTCGAGGACGCGGTAGTAGTGCGACAAGCGGCTGACCGTGGATTCCGAGATCTTCGTCATGCGCGCGTCACGCCTCGACGGGTCCGTCCCCGGCGGCGGCGTTCTCGCCGTTGTCGCCGCCGTTGTCGTCGTCCTCCGAGACCACGCGCGTCACGCCCGACACCGCGTCGGGCAGCAGCTCGCCCTCGGCCGGCTCCGCGAGGTTCACGAGCCGCACGCCCTGGGTGTTGCGTCCGAGCACCGAGATCCCCTTGACCGGCATGCGGATCATCTGGCCCTGGCGGGTGATGATCATGAGCTCGTCGCCGTCCACGACCTCCTTCACCGCGACCACGTCGCCGTTCCGTTCGGTGGTCTTGATCGTGATGATGCCCTTGCCTCCGCGGTGCGACACGCGGTATTCGGCCAGTTCGCTGCGCTTGCCGTAACCGTTCTCGGTCACCGCCAGCAGCGTGGCCTGCCGCTTGACGCCGACCATGCTCACGACCTCGTCCTGCTCGTCGTCGAGCGTCACGGCTTTCACGCCGTAGGCGGTCCGGCCCATGGCGCGCACCTCGTTCTCGTGGAAGCGGATCGCGAGCCCCTTCTTCTTGGCCAGGATGACGTCCTGCGTGCCGTCGGTGATGACCGCCTCGATCAGCGCGTCGCCCTCCTCGAGCAGCACCGCGTTGATGCCCGCCTTGCGCACGTTGCCGTAGGCCGAAAGCACCGTCTTCTTGATGAGGCCCTTGCGCGTCGCGCACACGAGGTAGTGCTGGTCGTCGAACGTCTTGACCGCCACGACCGCCTGGACCTTCTCGTCCCGGCCGAGGCCCTCGAGGTGGTTCACCAGCGGGCGGCCCTTGGCCATGCGGCCGGCCTGTTCGATCTCGTGCACCTTGAGCCAGTAGCAACGGCCCCGGTCCGTCAGGAACAGCAGGTAGGCGTGCGTGTTCGCGACGAACAGGTGCTCGATGAAGTCGTCGTCCTTGGTGCGCGCCCCGATCACGCCCTTGCCGCCGCGGCGCTGCGCCCGGTACGCGGAAACCTCCTGCCGCTTGATGTAGCCCGCGTGCGAGATCGTGATCACCATGTCCTTCTGCTCGATGGTGTCCTCGTAGTTGATCTCGCCCTCTTCCGCCACGATCTGCGTACGGCGATCGTCACCGTACTTCTCGCGCAGGCGGCGCACCTCGTCCTGGATGATGCCGAGCATCTTCTTCTCGCTGGCCAGGATCGAGCGGAGCTTCTCGATGAGCTGGATGACCTCGAGATATTCCTTCTCGATCTTCTCGCGTTCGAGGCCGGTCAGGCGCTGCAGCCGCATCTCGAGGATCGCGTTGGCCTGGATCTCCGAGAGCTTGAACTCCTTCATCAGGCCTTCGCGCGCCGTCTCGGGATCCTTCGACTTGCGGATCAGCGCGATGACCGCGTCGAGGTGGTCCAGCGCGATCTTGAGACCCTCGAGGATGTGCGCGCGGCGCTCCGCCTCGGCGAGGTCGAACTCCGTCCGCCGGCGCACGACCTCGCGCCGGTGGCGGATGTACTGGTCGAGAATGGCACGCAGCGTCAGGACCTGCGGCCGGTTGTCCACCAGCGCGAGCATGATCGCGCCGATCGAGGTCTGCAGCGGCGTGTGGACGAACAGGTTGTTCAGGACGACCTTGGGATTCGCGTCCTTCTTGAGCTCGATCACGATGCGCATGCCGTCGCGGTCGGACTCGTCGCGGAGGTCGCTGATGCCGGCGACCTTCCCGTCGCGCACCATGTCGGCGATCTTCTCGAGCAACGAGCCCTTGTTCACCTGGAACGGGATCTCGGTGGCGACGAGGCTCATGCGGCCGCCCTTGCCCTCCTCCACCTGAACCCGCGCACGCACCTTCATGATGCCGCGGCCGCTGCGATAGCAATCGCGGATGCCCTGCGTCCCGTAGATGATGCCGCCGGTCGGAAAGTCCGGGCCGCTGACGATCTTGAGCAGCTCCTCGGTCTCCAGCTCGGGCCGGTCGATGATCGCGACGATCGCGTCGCAGATCTCTCGCAGGTTGTGCGGCGGGACCTCGGTCGCCATGCCGACGGCGATTCCCGAGCAGCCGTTGACGAGCAGGTTCGGCACCACCGACGGCAGGACCGTGGGCTCCTCGCGCGTCTCGTCGTAGTTCGGCCGGAAGTCCACCGTGTTCTTTTCGAGGTCGGCGAGCATCTCCATCGCCAGCGCGGTCAGGCGGGCCTCGGTGTAGCGCATGGCGGCCGGCGCGTCGCCGTCGATCGAGCCGAAGTTGCCCTGGCCGTCCACGAGCGGATAGCGAAGGACCCAGTCCTGCGCGAGGCGCACGAGCGTCGGGTACACGACGCCCTCGCCGTGCGGGTGGTAGTTGCCCGACGTGTCGCCCGCGATCTTGGCGCACTTGCGGAAGCCGCGCCCCGGCGCCAGGTTCAGGTCGTTCATCGCGACCAGAATCCGTCGCTGCGAGGGCTTGAGGCCGTCGCGGACGTCCGGCAGCGCGCGCGAGACGATGACCGACATCGAGTAGTTGATGTAACTGGTCTTCATCTCGTCTTCGATGTTCATCTCGACGATCTTCGACCGGTCGTTCAGCGCCATGTGGTCATCCTCTCCCCGTTACGCGGCCGCCGGCGATCCGGCGCGCATCCTGCGCACCCCGGCTCCTCCGCGCGATCATCGGTCGTTGTCGCCCCCGCCGGCCCAGCGGAACTGGATCGCGGCCGAGGCGTATCGCCCCACGTGTTGCCAGGCGGCCGCCTTGCTCTGGTCGAGGCGGTGGTAGTTGATTTCGACGCCCAGATCCCTGCCGCGCCCGAGCGAGCGCCGCACGTCCGCACCCAGACGGAACCCGACCGAGCTGCCGGCGGCGTAGGTCCGGCCGCGGCGATCGTCCTCGACGCGCCACGCGCCGAACGCACCCGAGACGCCCCCGGCCCACGGGCCGCGGCGCCACACGTCCGCGTCGGCGCGCCAGGCGGCGCCCCAGGCCCAGCGGTGCGATTCCGCCGCGGTGCCCAAGGGCGTGCCGTCGTTGGGGTCGTACAGCTGGACGAGCTCGGAGCCGATGTCGTCCGCGTACGCCTGCACACCGAAGCGCAGCCGCTCGGCGAACGGCCACATCACCGCCATCGAGAACGACACGCCGCCATCGCTCGGATGGCCGGTGACGGCGAACGTCCTGCCGCCCGCGAGCAGCAGCTCGGGAAGCGGGACGGCGGCACGCGCCCGTGGCGCTGCGGCCGCCGCGAGGAGCGCCGCCAGCAGGAGCGGTCGAATGCGCATCAGACGTCCAGGTTCTGCACCGAGAGCGCGTTTTCCTCGATGAACTGGCGGCGCGGTTCGACCTGTTCGCCCATCAGGATCGTGAAGATGCGGTCGGCCTCGACCGCGGCGGCGGTGGTGACCCGCACGAGGGTGCGGGTCTCGGGGTTCATGGTCGTGCGCCAAAGCTGGTCGGGATTCATTTCGCCGAGCCCCTTGTAGCGCTGGACGAGCACGTTCTTCTTTCCGATCCGCGCGATCGCCTCCTCGCGCTCCTTTTCGTCGAAGCAGTAGATCTCATCCTTGCCCGACTTGACGAGGAACAGCGGGGGCTGCGCGATGTACACGTGGCCCGCGTCCACGAGCGGCTTGAGCTCGCGGAACAGGAACGTCAGGAGCAGCGTGCGGATGTGGGCGCCGTCCACGTCGGCGTCCGCCATCAGGATGATCCGGTGATAGCGCAGCCGGGCGATGTCGAACTCGTCCTTCACTCCGGCGCCGAGCGCGGTGATGATGCTGCGGATTTCCTCGTTGGCGAGGATCTTGTCGATGCGCGCCTTCTCGACGTTCAGGATCTTGCCGCGGATCGGCAGGATCGCCTGGAAGCGGCGGTCGCGGCCCTGCTTGGCGCTGCCGCCGGCCGAGTCGCCCTCGACGATGTAGAGCTCGCACTCCTCGGGGTTGTCCCACGCGCAGTCCGCCAGCTTGCCCGGCAACGAACCGCCGTCGAGGATGGTCTTGCGCCGCGCCAGGTCGCGCGCCTTGCGCGCGGCCTCGCGGGCCCGCGCGGCCGCGACCATCTTGTCCACGATCTTGCGGGCGACGGACGGGTTCTCCTCGAAGTACTCGCGCAGCCCCTCGCCGACGACGCTTTCGACCGCGCCCTTGATCTCGTGGTTGCCCAGCTTGGTCTTGGTCTGCCCCTCGAACTGCGGGTTCTGCATCTTGATCGAGATGACCGCGGTGAGCCCCTCGCGCACGTCCTCGCCCGAAATGTCGGCCTTGACGTTCTTGGTCAGGCCTTCGCGGCTCGCGTAGTTGGTGAGCGTCCGAGTGAGCGCGGCGCGGAACCCCCCGACGTGGGTGCCGCCCTCGATCGTGTTGATGTTGTTCACGAACGACAGCAGCGTCTCGGCGTAGCTGTCGTTGTACTGGAACGCCACCTCGACCGACACGTTGTCGCGCTCGCGCGAGAAGAACACCGGCTTGGCGTGCAGCGCCTCCTTGTTCTGGTTCAGGAACTTGATGAACTCGACGATGCCGCCCTTGTACTGGTACTCGGCGCCCTTGCCCGTCCGTTCGTCCTTGAGCCCGATCAGCAGGCCGCTGTTCAGGAACGCGAGCTCGCGCAGCCGCACGACGACCGTGTCGTAGTGGAAGTCGGTGACCTCGAAAATGGTGTGGTCCGGCTTGAAGCGCACCGTCGTGCCGGAGCCCTTTTCGCGCTTCTCGGCCGGACGCGACTTCATGTCGTACTTCGGCGCGCCGCGCTCGTACTCCTGGGTGTACAACCGGCCGTCGCGCAGAACCTCGACCAGGCACGACTCCGAGAGCGCGTTCACGCACGAGACGCCGACGCCGTGAAGGCCGCCCGAGACCTTGTACGAGTTGCTGTCGAACTTGCCGCCGGCGTGCAGGGTGGTCATGACCACCTCGAGCGCGGGCTTGCCGGTGGTCGCGTGCAGATCGGTGGGGATGCCGCGGCCGTTGTCGCGCACGGTCACGCTCCCGTCCTTCTCGATCGTCACCGAGATTTCGGTGCAGAAGCCGGCGAGGGCCTCGTCCACGGCATTGTCCACGACTTCCCAGATCAGGTGGTGAAGCCCCCGCGCGCCGATGTCGCCGATGTACATGGCGGGGCGCTTGCGGACCGCCTCGAGTCCCTCGAGGACGGTGATGCTGGTCGCGTCGTAGTGATGGCCCTTTCGGTCTTCCGTCAACGTCGCGTCTCCTTCCTGTGTCCTCAACGCCGGATCCCTCCGCGTGCCGCAACGAACCGCACCTCGCGCACGACCTTCGCGCCCGCGGACTGGTTCGCTCGCTCCACGAGCTCTCGCTTGAGGAAGCCGAGCTCGTGCATCCAGGCCGATCCTTCGACCTCGATCGTCATGACGCCGTCCCGATAACCGACCGCGCGCGTCCGGCGCGCGATCCTCTCTCCCGCCAGCACCGGCCACTGCTCGACGACGCTCCAGCCCGCCGCGGTCTCGTCCAAACGGAGATTCCGCAGCACGTCCGCGACGATCGCCGCCACCGGCTTCATGCTCATCCCGCCGCGTCCGGAAGCCGCAGGGGCATGATCAGGCACAGCAGCTTCTCGTCCGCCTGCGGCGGCGCGCCCACCGGCTCGAGGATGCCGGCGGACAGCGCGGTCTTGAGGCGAACCACCACGCGCTCGGTCGGAATGCTGCGAAGGATCTGGAGCAGGTACTTGGCGTTGTACCCGATTTCCATGTCCTCGCCCTTGTACTCGGCCTCGACGCTCTGCTCGCCGGCTCCGAAATCGGCGGTCGCAGACGACACGGAGAACTTGCCGTCCCGGAGCGAGAATCGAATCTGCTGTGTGCTGGTGTCCGCGTGCGACGCGACGATGTCCACCGCCTCGATGAGGTCGCCTCGCGAAACCACGAGTTCGCGGGGATTGTCCTTCGGGATCACCTGTTCGTAGTTCGGGTACGGACCCTCGATCAACCGCGCGAACACCTGAACGTGGTACTCGCCGACCTGCGTCGAGAAGCCCGCGTGGTTCCGGCCGTCGGCGACGCGCATCTCGACGGGGCTCGTCGCCTCCTGTGCGAACTTGCTGACCGTCGCGAACACGCGCGCCGGCACGATGACTCCTTCCTTCGACAGCTCTCCGAACGATCCGTCGCGCGTGCTCCTCGCGAGACGGTGGCCGTCGGTCGCCACGAAGGCGATGTGCTGGTCGCCGCCGTGGACGAATACGCCATTGAGCTGCGGGCGGGCCGGCTCGTCCGAGGTCGCGTAGGCGGTACGCTCGACCATTCGGGCGAGCGCGTCGCCTTCGAGCGTGAGGGTCGTGCCGCCCTTGAGCTCGGGTACGCGGGGAAACTCGTCCGGCGCCTGGATCGGGAATCGCGACCAGCCCTTGCCGTCGCCGTACTTCACCTCGCACTGGTTGCCCGATTGCGTGAGCGTGACGGCACCCTTGGGCATCTTGCGAACCACCTCGTGGAAGTGCCGCGCGACGACCGCCGAACGCCCGGGGGAGCGAACCGTGCAGGGCACGAGGACGGAGGTGGTCACGTCCATGTCGGTCCCCGTCACGCGCAGGCCGTTCTTGTCGGCTTCCAGGAGGACGCAGTTCAGGATGGGCTGGGTGCTTCGCTGCTGAACCGATCCAAGGGCCCGACCGACGGCAAAAACCAGATCGCCCTGCTGGATGGTGAGGTCCATTCGGTCACTCCCTGACAAGTAGGAACTTCATGTCGTTCCGCAGCTTCCGCCGTCGCGAGTCGGGCCGCGCGAAGGGGCTTGGAGGAAGGCGGCTGCATCATAGGCAGCGAATACCGGGGCTGCAAGCGATTTCAAGCCCAGGGAAAGGCTTCTAACTACTTGTTTTTTCAAGTAATTAGAAACCTAGTAGTAGTAGGCGCCGTGGAGTTTGTGGAGATCGGCACGAGGACCGCGCCAAGCGCCTTGTGGTCAAGGTCTTCGGGCGATCCGGCAGGCCGTGGACAAGCGCCGCGCTTTCCACGACAAACCGGCCGCCCTCCGACGCACTTCCGACCCGGGAGCCGTTCTCCCCAGCCGTCCACAGGTTACTCACCGCTCATCCCGAGGCGAGCGTGGAAATCAGGCCGTTGACCTTCTCGCGAAAGGCGTCCTCGGTGTTGATCCGGTCCGCGATCTTCTCGCACGCGTAGATGACGGTCGTGTGGTCCCGGCCCCCGAACGCCCGCCCGATCTCGGCGAGCGAGAGGTCGGTGAGCTGGCGCATCAGGTACATCGCCACCTGCCGCGGCAACGCGACCGCCTGCGTTCGGCGCTTGCCGACCAGCGCCTCGCCCTTCACCCCGAACTTCTCCCCCACGGCGGTCAGGATGCGCTCGGGCTGCAGGTGGTCGGGCTCGACCCCGACGTACTGGCCCAGAACCTCCTCGGCCAGATCGAGCGTGATTTCCTGCTTCACGAGCGACGCCCAGGCGAACAGCCGCACGAGGCAGCCTTCCAGTTCGCGCACGTTGCCCCGGACGCGGTCGGCGAGCAGCAGCAGCACGTCGTCCTGCAGGCGGACCCCCGCGCCCTCCTGCTCGCAGCGGTTCCGCAGGATGGCGATTCGGGTCTCGAGATCCGGTTGCTGGAGGTCGGCGACGAGCCCCTGGTTGAAGCGCGAGATCAGGCGCTCCTCGAGATGGCCGATGTCGCGAGGCGCCTTGTCGGCGGACACGACGATCTGCTTGTGCGCGTCGCGGAGCGCGTTGAACGTGTAGAAGAACTCCTCCTGGGTGCTCTCCTTGCCGGCGAGGAACTGAACGTCGTCGAGGAGCAGCACGTCGATGTTCCGGTAGCGGTTCCGGAACGTCAGCGTCTGGCCGCGCTGGATCGCGAAGATCATCTCGTTCGTGAAGCGCTCGGCCGGCACGTACTGGACGCGCGCTTCAGGACGGGCGTTCTTCACCGCGTGCCCCACGGCGTGCAGCAGGTGCGTCTTGCCCAGGCCCGAGCCGCCGTAGATGAACAGCGGGTTGTAGACCTCGCCCGGCCGTTCGGCGACCGCGCGGCAGGCCGCGTGGGTGAAGCGGTTGCTCCCGCCGACGACGAACGACTCGAAGGTCAGGCGGGGGTTGAGTGGGTTCTCGGCCCACGGACGGTTCGCGTGTGCGGCCGCGTTCGCCCCGCCCGGCGCCGGCGAGGCCGACGCGGGCCTGGCGGGGGCGGGTGGCGCGGGGGCGACGAGTTCGCGTGGAGTGAAGCGCACGCGGGGCGTCGTGCCCAGGACTTCATGCAGGGCGACACGCAGGGTCGAGAGGTGGTGTTCGTGGATCCAGTCCACGAAGAACGCGTTGGGGACTTCGAGATCGACCAGCTGGGGCGTGAGCTCGCGGGCCACGATCGGCCTGATCCAGGTTTCGAACGCCTGGTGACTGACGAGCCTTGACCTGACAGACAGGAGGACCTGCTCCCAGAGACGCGTCCGCTCCTCCGGTTGCACTGGCGGGACGGCCATATCCACGGTCCTTGCAGAAATGGTTTGAAGCTTTCTCCACAGGGTTCGAGGCGGCGAGAACGGCGTTCAATCGCGGTCGCGGGCCTTGGGGAGGGGGCGGTTGTGGAAACCTGAAGCGGGAACTACTCACATTGAACTGAAACTATGGAAAGCCAAGCGAACAAGAGGTTTGAGTGTCGTCGATAGGTGTGTCCTCCACAGGTTATCCACACGGGGGCCGGGATGGCGATGCTCGGCACCACCACGGCATGGCAGCCAATGGCGCGCCAGCCATGTAACTTGTTATTTTGTATTGTTTTGCCGGTCATGCCGAGAGGTCTCGCGCGTGGCCGGCACGAGCCGGCCTTCGCGAGGGGCGAGAGGCTAGCACTGGCCAAAAGGCGTCACAAGGACCGAAACCTGATGCGGCAAGGCCATGCATGGCAATCGCTTGTGAACCACGCGGCGATCGGCCCACGCGGTGGCCCTGGCGGTGCCGCCGGCTCAGAACGGGAAGTTGGCCCCCACGGTCAACTTGAGATCGTCGTTGATGCGGTCGCTGACCGCCACGCCGAGCTCGAGCACCAGCCGGATGTCCGGGTTCGGAGCGTACTCGGCGCCGAAACGCAGGGGCACCGAGACGTCGGTGTCGTTGGCGTTGTTGAGATCGCTGCGCGTGAAGAGCAGCAACGCTCCCACATAGGGCGTCACGTTGGCACGCCCGGGGCTGCCGAACGTGCGGCTCGCCACCGCCTGGGGCCCGATGCTGAGCAGGTTGAAGTCCTCGGCGGAACTGACCCCGAGGGCGGCGCCGAGCGACAGGTCGAAGGGCGCCGCGTCGCCGCGGTGGACGACCATGCCCTTGAAGTCGCCGCCGACCTTGATCGAGGTGCGCGAGCGGTCGAGCACGCTGACCCGCGAGAGCCCGCCCTGGAAACCGAAGTCCACGTTCGGATAGAAGCTGAGCCGCAGCTGCGCGAGCAACTCGGACTCGCTGCGAGTGAACGAGCCGTAGGCGCCGAACAGGCGCGTGTTCATGCCGAGCGTGGTGGCGCCGGAATACTGGCCGAACGCCTGGGCGCGGGCGCCGGCCGCCGCCAGCGTCCCTGCCACGGCGAGGGCGACGAAGAGCACGAAGGACTTCTTCACGAAGATCTCCCTTGTGGACGGTTCATCCCTGAACGCGCGGGGAGCGGCACGTCCCAACCTGCCAACACCCCGCGGCGCGGTCAAGCGCGGCGCGCCCGCCGCAATTCCTGGCCCGACCTGTTCATGAACCGTGAGCCGAGAGTGACGGATGCCCGTGAAGCGCAAGGAGCAGGGCTGGCCAGCGACGCAGTCGTGTCGGTGACACGTCGAGGAAGCTGGCCAGCCCTGCGACGCAGCGATTCGCGGG
>JADLBL010000004.1 GCA_020847735.1 Candidatus Eisenbacteria bacterium | reverse complement strand
GGCCCAGCAGTGTCGCGTACAGCGTCCGGCTGTCGATCGTCATCGCGCGTCCTCGCGGTCAGGGTCCGCGCGCAGCCTATCAGGCCATCAAGCCGCTGTTCTCAGCCACACGAAAGTCGGAAGGCCCCAACTAAACAACAATGATAGCGGCGGAGTGCTTGCGCGGCGAGATGAAAACGGCCCCGAGGCGCCGGCGGCCGTCGGCGGACCGTCATGCATCGCCGGGGCGGCGCCCGCCGTCCCGCTCCGGGCGGCGGCCTCACGACCCCCGGGCACCCACGCGAAAAGCCCCGCCAGTCGCACGCGCCGGCGGGGCTTTCGTCTCCCGGGGGAGCGGGCCCCCTTCTAATTGAGCAGCGCGACCTTCCGCGTGCTGAGCGCCCCGTGGCCCGCGAGCCGCACCAGGTAGACCCCCGGGTGCAGCCCGGCCGAGCGCAGCGGCACGGCATGCACGCCCGGGCCGTAGCTGCCGAGCGGAACCTCGGCGACCCGGCGACCGGCCAGGTCCAGCAGCTCGAGCCGCGCGCCGCGGCCGCCCTGCGGAAGGGCGAGCGAGACCGAGAAGTCGCCGCGCGCCGGGTTCGGCCACGCGCCCAGCAGCTCGAAACGAGAAGGGACCGCCGGCGTCGCGGCGAGGACCGACTGCGGCAGGATCGTGAAGTCGCCGCTCGCGTCGCTCGCCCACCGCCGTGCCACGTCCACGACGCGCACGCGGGCCTGCGAGGTGGCGGGCGCCGTCGCCGTCCAGTCGAACGAGGTGCCGGTCAGGTTGCGCGCGATCGCGGCCCAGCTCGCTCCGCCATCGCGCGAGACCTCGACGTCCACCGCCCCGACGTGCGAGTCCTTCGTCCACGTCAGCAGGTGGTTCACCGACTCGATCAACGTGTCCCCGCCCGCCGGGTTCGTCAACGTCAGCGACAGCTCGGCGCCGCAGCCGGCGAGCAGCGTCGTCACCGAGTTCGCGCCCCGGTTGACCGCGGCGAGGTCGATGCCGCCGTCGTGGTTCCAGTCGCCGACCGCGAGCGCGTAGGGGTTCGTCCCCGCGGTCCAGGTGATGGCGGTGTTGAACGTGCCGTTGCCCTTGCCGATCAGGATGCTCACCGTCTTGTTGGCGTTGTTGTTGACGAACGCGAGGTCGGGCACGCCGTCGGCGTTCCAGTCGCCGACGCACGGGCCGCGGGCGTTCGAGCCGACGGTGACGATCGTCGCGGCCGCGGGGAAGGTTCCGCTGCCCACCCCGCCGCTGCCGTTGCCGAGCAGCATGCCGGCGCCGCCCACGGTCGAGTACACCGTGAACAGGTCGGTGATGCCGTCCTGGTTGAAGTCGCCGGTCACCAGGTCCCAGGCGTTGGCGCTGGCGTTGTGCTGGGTCGGGGCCATGAAGGTGCCGTTGCCGACGCCGTTCACGCCCTGCCCCCGCAGCACGCGCAGGTACGTGTTGGTGGTCGTGGCGATGTCCCAGATGCCGTTCTCGTCGAAGTCGCCGACCACGACGCCGCGCGTGGTGGCGCCGAAGCTGACGAGCACCGGAGCGCCGTACGTGCCGTCGGGGACGCCGCCGGCGCCGTTGCCGAACAGCAGCGTCAGGCCGCTCGCGCCGCCGGCCACGACGAAATCGGGCACGCCGTTCTCGTCGAAGTCCGCGCTGGCGACGCCGGCGGGCACGAAGCCGAGCGGAAGGCGCGTGCCGGCGCCGAAGGTGCCGTTCGGCACGCCGCCCGTGCCGCCTCCGGGGTAGATCCACAGCGCGCTGTCGGCGCCGGTGCCGACCACGAGATCGGCGAGGCCGTCGTTGCCGGCGTCGGTGACGAGCAGGCACTGGGGGCTGGCGGGCGTCGTCACCACGGACGTCGCGGCGGCGAACGTGCCGTCGCCGATGCCGCCGGAGCCGCCCCCGGCGAGCAGCGACACGCTGCCGGCCGCCTGATCCAGCGTCACGAGGTCGGCGATGCCGTCGCCGGTCAGCTCGGCGCTGGCGACGGCGATCGGCGTCGAGCCCGTGGCCTGTTCAGGGTCCACGCCGATCGCGCACATGTCGAACTTGACCTCGGCGCCGAAACCGGACGTGTCGCCGGTCGTGTGCGCGCGCACCTTGTAGAACCACAGGCCGAGGCCCGAATCGTCGAACGACAGCCCGCTCGTCGAGCCGATCCACGCGGGCGCGAAGTCGAGCATCGAGCGGCTGCGGTAGACGTCGTAGCCGGTCACGCCCGCGGTGCTGCTGGCGTCCCACGCGATGCGCACGCCGGTCGGAATCGCGCTCGCGATGACGTTGCGCGGCGGCGCGATGGCCGGGTTCGTCGCGCACGCGGCGAGGTTCACGCGCTCGCGCATGCGGGTGATGCACGCGGGATGAAAGTCCATGCGCAGGTTGTTGATGCCCCCCGAAAGCTGGTGGCAGTAGCTCATGATGGTGCCCTTGTCCACGGGCACGTGCAGCGGCGCCGACTGGCAGCCGCCCTCGCTCGCGAAGCAGGTGTCGATCGTCGCACCGGGCGGCGTGATGTATCCGAGGGCGCTCCAGTTGCAGCTGTGCGTGTGCCAGGAGCCGAAGTTGTGGCCGAGCTCGTGCGCCACCACCTCCGCGTCCCAGGTCGTCGCGTTGGTGGGATAGGCGTACGCGCAGTCGATCGCGCTCACGCCGTAGCCGTAGCCGTTGCTGGTGCTGGCGCACAGCACGTCAATGTAGGCGATGCCACCGCCCAGGCTGCGGCCCGACAGCAGGTGCGCGAGCGAGCGCGGCACGCCGCCGCGGTTGGCGTTCCACCAGGAGCGGAACTGCGGCAGCTGGTTCTGGGTGTCCACGGCCGTGTACGGGTCGGTGGTCGTCCAGAAGTTGAGGTAGCCGACGTTCAGCGTCACCTCGAGGTCGCGCTCGTAGACGAGCGAGACGGTCGCGAGCAGCGTCGCGATGTAGTTGCTGGCCGCCGTCAGGTTGCCGCCGAACTTGCCGACGATCTCGGAGTCGCAGTCCACCGCGATCGTGAACGTCCTGCGCGGCGCATCCAGCTCGATCGAATACGGGTTCGCGCGCGGACGGGCGGGTTCGCCGTGGTCCAGCGCGGCCTCGTTCGCGCCGTCCACGCCGCACTCCCACGGCGCGAGCTTCGGCAGCACGGCCGCCTCGCGGCTGAGCACGTGCAGGGTGGGTCCGGCGGCGCCCGGTTCCGGCGCCGCGGACGGCATGAGCAGCAACTGCTCGCCGCCGCGCGAGAGCGTGAGGCGCACCTCGTCACGCGTGAGCGTGAGCATGGCCCACGAGTCCGGCTCGCCGTTCACGCGACCGCGGAAGACCGCGACGTCGGGCGTGAAGGAATGCGGGCCGGAGCCGTCGGTGTAGGTGACCTGCGCCCCGGGCGCGAACAACTCGCGGCGCTCCAGCTCCAGCTCGACGGCCGAACCGTCGGCCAGTGGCAGCGCGAGCGTGCCGCTCCCGGCGCCGCGCAACTGATCGAGCGCGGCGCGGTCCACCGCGAGCAGCGTCGCGCCCGGGCGGGCGGTGAGCGTCGCGAGGCGGCCGGAGCCGGGCGCGACGCGGGTCAGCAGTTCGCGGGCGTGCGCCTGCGGCGTCACGGCGGGGAGCAGGGTGAGGCACAGGATGAGGGCGAACGGCCGGGGGAAGCGCATGGATGTCACCTCACGATGCTGACCCGCGACGTGAGCGAGTGCCCACGCTGGGTGATGCGAACGAGATAGACGCCCGATCGGGCGGAGGACCAGAGGGTGAACGGAATCACGTGCGAAGCGGCCGTGTAGCCGGTCAGCAGGCGCGAATCCACGAGCCGGCCCGTGAGATCGAAGATCTCGATGTCGGCGGGCTCGGCGTAGGGCAGCGTGAACGCGAGGTGCGCGCCCGAACCGTCGGTCGGGTTCGGGATCACGCCGCGTAGCGCCAGGCCGAGGCCCGAGGGCACGAGCACCGTGACCTGTCCGCGGAAGTACTCGGTGCCGTTCTCGAGCACGCCCAGCCGGTAGGTGTAGGTCGCGCCGGGCGCGACCGTCGTGTCGGCGTACACGACGTGTCCGTCGCCGGCCGCGGTCACCGTGTCGAGAACGCTCCACGAGCCCGTGCCCGCGAGCGTGCGGTGGAGCGCCGCGCGGAACCCGTCCGGGGGATTGGCGGTCCAGTCGAGGTCCACGCGTCCCGGCACCGCGGTCGCGGACACCAGACTGACCTGAGTGGACGTGGCGCCGATCGGCCACACCGACACGTAGGCGTCGGGCGTGCCGCCGCGCGCGTCGGACCAGCAGACGGCCAGGCGCGAGCTGCTCGCGAACAGGCTCATGTAGTCGCCCTGGTTGGGCGCGAAGGCCGACTGACAGACCGTCCAGTTCGACAGCGTGTCGCTCGCCGCGCCGATCGTCGTCCAGTTCGCGCCGCCGTCGGTCGAGCGCGCGAGATAGACCTGCGATTCGCCGCCGCTCGCGGCCGCCGGCGAGTCGCGCCAGTCGTACCAGGCGAACCAGACCTCGCCGTCGGGCCCGACCGCGACCTCGGGCAGCCAGCCGTCGAGGCCGATCGGCGCGTCGTCCACCCGCACGGGCGCGCTCCAGTTCGCGCCGCCATCGTCGGAGTGCGCGACGAACACGTCCCGCTGGTCCGAGCCGCGCTCGCCTGCGCGCGCCGCGAGGCCCGTGCGCAGCCGGTAACCGCCCGAGCCCGTTTGCGAAGCGACGCGCAGGAAGTAATCCCCGCTCGCCGGCGCCGTCCAGATCCAGCCCGGCTTGTAGCCGGCCGCGACGTCGGACCCGGAGGCGGTGGTCCACGCCAGGCGCGTCACGCCGTCGGCCGCGAACATGCGCAGCGACAGCGTGACCCCGATGTTCGAGGAATCCGCGAAGGCGAGGATCGTCTGGCCGGCGTCGAGGTGGACACGGAAGTAGTCGAAGTCCGCCGTCGAGGCGAGCGCGCCGCGAACCAGATTGCCCGGCGCCATCGGCGAAGCGGCGGCGGCGGTCTCGTTGGGCTCGACCTCGGAGGCCGCGCCCGAGGCGCCCGCGTTGCCGGTGTCGTCGTACCAGTTCAGGCACTCGGCCCACGCGAGGTAGATGCGCCCGCGATGCGGGCCCGAGCTGTGGTCCACGGCGAGCGAGGGAAAGTTCGGGATCGGACTGTCGCGGTTGAAGCCCGGCGCGCCGGTTCCGTAGTTGGAGAAGAACGACACCGCGTTCACCGGCGCCGAGAACGACGCCCCGCCGTTGGTCGAACGGCTGAAGCGCACGTAGTCGGCGTCCACGAGGCCGATGCCGTAGTAGGCGACGTACACGTCGCCGTTCGCTCCGGCGACCGCGCGCGAGGCCTGCACGAACCCCGCTTCGGCGTCGGCCGAGATCCGCACCGGCGAAGTCCAGCCCGCCAGCACGCTGTCGGCGGACTGGAACTCGATCTGGTCCAGTCCGGACGTGAAGTTGGTGTAGCTGAGCAGCACCCGGCCGGTGCCGGGGTCCACGCTGAGCCACTCCTTGTCGAGGAAGTTGCTCGAAGCGTTCTCGACGCGCGCCGCGACCTTCGTCGTCCAGGTGAACGTGCCGCCCGAGAAGCGGCCCATGATCACGCCGATTCCGTTCTGTCCGCCCGCGGCGTCCGCCAGCCCGGCATAGTAGAAGGCGCCGGTGTTCGGGTTCACGCTCACGACCGGGTCGCTCGCCCAGCGCCAGCCGGAGGGCGTGGTCGGAGTCGGCAACGTGCCGCGATCCGTCCACGTCTGCCCGCCGTCGGTGGAAGTCGCCCAGCCCTGCGCCTGCTCGGACGGCCAGCCCTTGCTGTCGTTCCATGCCGCGACCATGTAGTCGCCCCACGCCGCGATCGAGGTTTCGCTCTGCGTCTCGTTCGCCGCGTCGCCGGTCGTGTCGTTGACGCGCACGTTGGGCGTGGGCGGCGCGCTCGCGCGCAGCGGACCCGGCACGCGCGCCGCCGCGACGGTCCGTGGCGCGGGCCGCAGTCCGAGACGGGCGTCCTCGTCCTTCACCTCGGGCTTGTCGCGCTGGCCGCGCCGGACGATGGCGGTGCGGCCGTGGCGTTTCATCTCGCGCGCCAGCTCGCGCAGCGCCTTCTCGCGTTCGCGGCGCTCCTTTTTCTCGTGCAGCGGTTCGCGCAGCAGCAACGCCGCCTGGTAGCGCTTGAAGGGCGACGCCGACTGCACCCGGGCGCCGGCCGCGAGGGCGTCCGTGCCGGGCAGGGAGGGCACGAGCGCGCAGGCGGCCAGGAGCGCGAGGAGGCGGGGGTGCCGGAGCATGCGGAGTCCTTTCGGTGCGTCGCGATCTTCCCCGGGCCCTGCCGCCGCGGCCCCGGGGGGGGAAAACGGCGCGAGAAGTCTAAAGGACTTTCGGCGATTCGGCATCCGCCGGGCCGTCGGGCCGTCGGGCCGGAGCGGGCCGGCGAAGCGTGGCGCACGCGGCGCAGGCCGGAGCCGGACGCCCGCGCCCGCGGCGGACTACTGCACCCGCACCCGGTAGCTGACCGAACCGCTTCCGCCGGGGGCGAGCGCGCCGGCGAGCGACCACGAGACCGGTCCGGTGGCGCCGCTGGCCGGCTGGGTCAGCGAGCAGCCGGTGATGCCGGAGCCGGGACTCGCGCAGGTCGCGGAGTCGAACACGGTCCACGTCGGGGTCGTGTCGTTGATCACGATGTTCGAGAGCGGCTGTGAGCCGGGATTGACGTAGGTGATCGTGTAGACGAGGTAGTCGCCGGGGCGCGCCGAGGCGAGGTCCACGCTCTTGGTGAGCACCAGGCCGTTCGCGAGCGCCACGGTGGTGACGTCGCCGAGCGCGTCGCCGCCCGCGAGCGCCGGGCTCGCGCCGGTGTAGGTGAAGCTGGCGGTCAGCGTCGCGGTCTCGAGCGCGCCGGCCGGCGCGCCCGGCGGCGCGGAGTGCCGCGCGATCACGCACAGCGAGGCGCCGGCCGCCAGCGGGACGCTGGCCGGCAGCGGCGGCTCGCCGGCTTCGAGGACACCGTCGCAATCGAGGTCGCGGTACAGCGTCATGCTCCAGCCCGGGATCGCGGGCGAGGGCGCCTGCGAAGCCGCGATGCTGGCGCTGCCGGCGCTTCCGGCCGTGAAGCGATGCGGGTAGAACGCGACGCCTCCGGGGGCGACCGTCCGCGCCTGCGGCGCGATCCAGGTGTTGCGCGGCACGTGCCCGAAGGCGAGCCCGGAGTAGAGCGCGCCGGCGCCGGCGGTGAAGGTGACGTCGTCTCCCGCGCGGTCGTACGCGCCGCCCGAGTTTCCGCCGCCGCCGCCGGTGGCGAGCCAGCCCGCGGGCGCGACGGCCTGAACGCGAACGCCGGGGCCGGCCGCGGCGAACGGCAGCCAGAGCGCGAAGGCGCCGGCGCCGTCGCTGCTGGTCGAGTCGCAGACTCCGCCCGCGCAGGCGCCCGCGGCGAGCCGCACGCGCGCGAAGGCGACACCGGCCTCGCCGCCCTGCGGCGCGCCGTCGTTGGCCGAGCCGCCGCCCGCGCCGTCGTCACGGAACACCGTTCCGTCCACGCGGCTGCCGTGCCACAGGCCGAAGTTCACCCCGGTCACGTCGGTGGCCGCGACGGTCACGCCGGGCCGGACGCCGCCGGCGTTCTCGACGCCGATCCAGCCCGCGGGATAGACGGGAGTGAACGCCGCCGGATCCGGATCGGTGTCGAGGTGCACGTCGAAGCCGCCGGTGCCGACGAAGGTGAACGCGTAGGCGCCGCTCGCCGGCGCGACCGCGACGACCTGCGCGGCGACGGTGTTGCCCGAGGCGAAGAGCTTGGCGTACAGCGACGCGCCGGTGCCCGGTTCGAGCCCTCCGCCGGAGCCGTCGTGGTCGAGATCCTCGTACGCCCAGCCGCTCACGGTGACCCCCGTCTCGACGGTCACGCGGCCCGAGAACTCCGACGTGCCGGCGACCGCCAGCGTCGCGGTGGCGGTGAGCCGGCCGCCCGCCACGACGCCCGGGGGCGCCGCGACGGTGAAGCGGAAGCGGTTCGTCATGTCGGCGCCCTGAGCGAGGCCGTTGACCGTCGGCGGGTAGGTGCTCGAACCCGCGTCGAGGTCGGCGCCCGAGCCTTCGGTCAGCGTGGTCACGTAGGCCTGCCCCTCGCCGAAACCGCTCGCGTCGCCGTCGCTGGTGAACAACTCGATCGTCGCGCCCGGCCGCGCCCAGCCGGTGATCGTGAAGCTGCCGTTGGCGAGCACCGCGGTGGCCAGCACGGGGAAATTGAGCAGCGCGTTTCCGCCCGCGTCGGCGTCGAACAGGTCGTTGAGCGTCCGGTAGGGAGCGGTGCCCTGCGCCGGATCGTCGCCCGCCGCCTGCAGGTCAATGCCGATTTCACCGCTCGGGCCGGCGCCGCCGTTGTTGGCGATCGTGCCGTTCAGCGACAGGGCGTTGCGCGTCAGCGTATTGCCGCTCGCGCCGTTCACGACCTGGATGCCGGCGCCGAAGTTGAGCGTCACGACACAGCGGTCCACGCGGTTGCCGTTGCCGCCGAGGCGCAACCCCGCGGTCGCGACGCCCGCCCCCGCGCCGATGCCGCTACGGCGCACGGTCAGGTCCGTGAAGTTGTTCGAGCCGGTGCTGGTGCGCGCGTCCACGCCGTTGCCCTCGGTGTCCGAGATCCAGCTGTTGCTGAAGGACGAACCGAGGCTCGCCTCGATCGAGATCGCTCCGCGCGCGGGGTTGCCGAGCGCGTTGCCGCGGATTTCGCAGCCGCTGACCGTCCAGCCGTCCGAGGCCGTGGCGAGCGTGATCGCGCTGCCCACCGACCAGCCGAGCAGGCAGTTCTGGACGGTGCCGGCGTCGCCACCCGCTCCGCGCACGAGGTCGCCGCCCGCGCGCAGCGCCGCGCCGGGGTCGGCCCAGGCGGACGCCGTGGCGCCGAGGACGCACGATTCGATTCGCGCCGAGGACGCGCCCGCGCCGACGCGCACGCCGGCGTCGGCGGCGCTGCCGGGAGCGTTGCCGAAGCCCGTGAGCGCCAGGCGCGCCACCGACTGGCCGGCGCCCTGCAGGTCGAGCCCGATCGCCAGCGCGGCGCCGTCGCGCAGCTCGACCTCGGGGCCGGGAACGGGCGCGAGCAGGAACGCGTCGGTGCCGGTGGTCTGTCCGCCGCCGAGCGAGACGGGATTGGTGTTGCCGACGTTGGCCGTCTGCGTGCCGCCGTCCACGCGCGTCGCGGCGTCGGTGAGCGCCGGCAGCGGCGAGAGCGGTGCGATGCGCACGACCCCCGCGGTGAGCTGGTTCGCGAGGCCCGCGCGCAGGCCCGGATGCGCGAGGCCGTCGCCGACCATGAACACGCTGGTCTCCGTGCCCGCCGTGAGCCCCGCCTGCGCCAGGCCCGCGTTGCCGAGCGCGTTGGCGTTGAGCAGGAACTGGCGCAGCGTGCCCTGCCCGGTGTCGGCCGTGCGGACGATGGTGTCGAAGTTGTAGCCGAAGTCGAGGCCGGCGACATCGGCGATGCCGAGCGTCACCGCGGTCACCGACTGCGGCGTCGCCGCGCCGCTCGTGAGCGAGGCGAGCGTCGCGGCGGTCGTGTTCGAGTCGGCGTCGGCGAGCGCCGGGTTCTCGCCGCCCACGCGGTCGGTGACCGCGACCGCGGCGCCGGAGACCGCGTCGGTGCGGAAGGTCTGGACCGGCAGCAGCCCCGGGACCGCGCCGGGGCGCGACGAGCGGACCGACGCGTTGACGACGCGGAGGGTGTAGCTGCCCGCCTGCCAGCCGTCGAAGACGTAGGCGCCTCCCGCGCCCGCGGTCACCGCCTGCAGGAACGCGCCGGCCGAGGAATAGAGCTCGACGCGCGCGCCCGGCCGTCCCGTACCGCCCGAGCCGGCGAGCGTGCGGCCGGCGCCGCCGCCGTAGGCCGCGTCCTCGAACACCGTGCCGAGCATGCGCGCGGCGGTGACGGTCACGACCGTCGGCTGCAGGCCGCCCGTCACGGCGTCGCCGTCGCTCTCGGCGACGAAGTCCACGCCCGACTGCGCGCCCGTGAACGCCAGCCAGCCCTGGTTGGAAACGAGGGTGCCGCTCGGCGCGGGCGGGGTCACCTGGACCCGGAAGCGCACGCTGCTCGCCACGCCGATGTCCAGCTGGCCGCCGCTCGCGCCGTTGGCGCCCGTGCCGAGCCGCGCCACGACCGTGCGGGAGGCCGCGGCGTAGTCCATCTGGTCGTCGCCGGCGCCGTCGGTCTTCGCGCCGGCGTTGGGCCCGCTCAGCACCTGCATCGAGCCGGGGACGAAGGCGGCGTTGGCCGGCAGCGTGTCGCGCATGACGCAGGCGGTCGCGTGATCCTGGCCGGTGTTGCGCATCGTGACCGTGTACTCGAGCACGTCGCCGGGCTGGACCGCGCCTCCGTTCACGTCGGTCACCGTCTTGGTGAAGTTGCTGGCGTCGAACACCGGCGCGTAGAGCTCGGTCGAGAACGCGACGACGCCCGGGTAGTAGGTGTCGCCGTTGGTCGTCAGCGTGATGGTCGCGCTGGTCGCGCCGTTGGCGAGGATTCCGTTGGCGCTCACCAGGTCGGCGTCGAAGCCGTACTGGTTCACGTAGTCGGGATTCTTGGCGGTGAAGCGGGCGCCGAGCTGCGAGATCGAGCTGTTGAAGAAGTTGGTCGCCGGGTTCACCGCGTCGGAGAGCGGCGTGCCGTTCAGCTGGAACGCGTCGCCCGTGTAGCCGAGGTCGCCCTCCCAGGTGACGACGCCGAGCTTGCTGTTGACCGCGCCGGCCGGCGGGGTGACGAAGCCGGAGACGTTGATGTTCACCGAGGTCGTGCCGCTCACCAGCGCGTAGCCGTCGTACACGACCAGGTTCCGCGGCGGCTCGCTCGCGAGACCGTACACCACCACCAGCGCCCAACCGCCGTGCACGTTCGTCTGGTTCGGAGTCGAACGCACGTTGGCGGCGCGATAGGTGCCGCTCATGCCCGCCTGCACCCTCGCGGTGACGTCCACGAAGCACTTGTAGGCCCGTCCGCTCGCGTCCGTCTGCGTGGCCGTCAGCGACACGTAGCCGCTGGCCGGGGTCAGGAAGCGGACGGTGTTGCGCGCGGCGTTGTTCGAGTAGCCGCCCCAGTAGAGGCCGGCCCACAGCACGGTGGCCCCGGGCGGCAGGGCGAGGTCGGCGCTGCTCGAGGAGAACGTGGTGCCGTCGCCGTCCACGTCCACGTAGACCATGTTGAAATCGTTGTTGTTGACGTTGTTGCCGGTGCCGTTGCGGCCGTTCGCGCACGAGTTCGGACCGCCGCCGCCGCCGCTGCACGTCATGATGGTGTTGCCGATCAGCGTGATGTCGCCCGGCTGGTTCGTGGTGAAGCGCGGCGTGAAGGCGCGCACGACCTGCGCGCCGGCGGGCGCGGCCGCCATCGCGAGCAGCAGCGCCGCGAGCGCGAGGGCGCGCGCGGAGCGCGTCACCGGCGCACCCCGTCGCGCTGGAAGAACGTCTCGTCGAACTTGACCCGCATGCGCAGGTACGCGCCCGAGCGCGTCCACTGCTCGCCGGTCAGCTCGTCGTCGGCGTAGCCGAAGCGGTTGAAGCCCAGCGACACCCACGCGCCGCCGGGCAGCAACCGTCCGGCTTCGGCGCCGAGCCCGTACTGGCGTTGCGCGATCCGGCGCCCGGCGAGAACGCTGGCGGTGAGCCCGCAGTCCCACTGCCGCCCGAGGTCGCGCGTGACGCGGCCGTGCAGCCACTGCGCTCCGCCGGCGGTCACGAACCCGGCCGACTGCTCGCGCGTCACCTTGCCCGCCCACGCGAGCGACGTCTCGAACTCGCCGGCCCGCGCGGTCGTCGCGAGGCCCGCGATGTTGGCGACGCGGCGCGTGCGTTCCCCGATTCCGGGCGCTTCACGGTCGTAGCGCAGCTCCCAGCGCCCGATGGCGTCGAACGGTCCGCCGGGGCGATAGGCGAAGGCGAGCTGCAGCCGCTCGCGTGCGTCGCCGCCCTGCCCGTGGCGGCGTTCGAGCGTCAGCAGGTGCCGGCCGAGCCCGGTCCAGGCCGAGTCGAGCCTGACCGCTGCGGCCAGGCTCTGCAGGAACTGATCCGACGAGCGGTTCGTGCGCACCTCGGCCCGTGAGGAGCCCTTCCACAGCGGATCCTCGGTCCAGTCCACGCTGCCGGTGAGCGCGGTGCTCGGACCCTGGTTCGAACCCTGCAGCGGCGTCACGCGCTCGAACGACGTACCGACGCGCATGCCGCTCGCGAGCTTCCAGCCGTTGCGCAGGCCGACGGCGGCCTGCGCCTCGCGGCCGCCGAAGGCGTCGCCGAGGCGGTACTCGCTGAACAGGTGCGCGTCGCGTGCGACGTCGGCGTCCACGCCGACCACCGTCGCCGCCTGCTTCTGCGCGCCGGAGAGCGCCCAGGCGGAGGAGAAGCTGGACAGCAGCTCGTGGCGCGCGTAGAGCCGGCCGCGCGGGCTGAAGCGGTACTCGCCGCCCAGCGCCGCCATGCGCCGGTCGAACTCGCGCGTGTCCTGCTCGAGCTCGCCGTAGCCGCTCCACTCGGGGCGCTTCGGCCACTGCGCGGCGAGCCGGGCGCGAATGGCGGCGCTCGCCGGTTCCCCGCCCGGGGCGCGGGTGTCGAGCTTCGACCAGCGCACGCCCAGCTCGCCGCGCCAGGCCTCGTCGAGCTGCCGGTCGATCGCCAGCATCGCGCCTTCGCGCTTCTCGTCGCCGCGGGCGTCGGCGGAGAACAGCGCCTCGCCGTTCAGCCGCGTGCGCGGCGCCAGGCGGGTGCTCCAGCGCGCGCCCGCTTCGCTGCGGCCGCCGGCGAGCCCCGCGCCCGGGTTGTCGAAACCGTTCGAGCTGACCGCGCCCCACACCCGCGCCTGCACGCGGTCGTCCTCGCGCCGCAGCTCGAACCGGCCGGCGTCGCCGGCGATGCCGCCGACGTGGCGCGTCGAGGCCCACTCGCCCTCGAGCTGCATGCCGGCCGGCAGGCGGGCGGCGGTCGAGATCGAGCGCAGCTCGAACGGGGCCGCCGGGTCGTGGTCGTCCACGTACACGCCGCCCAGCTCGAGCTTCGGGTTGACGCGCACGCGGCCCTCGACGCCGTTCACCCAGGCGGGCGCCGCGCCGCCCGAGACCTCGTAGGTGACGCGCACGAAGACCGGGTTCAGCTCGGCGTCCACGCTCGGCACCGGCGCGCGCAGCAGCACGCGGCCGGTGAGCGGTTCGATCTCGTAGTCGGTGAAGCGTTGCTTGACGCTCGCCGCGCGCACGATCGCGGGCTGCGCGCGGTCGCGCACGATGATCTCGACCCGTTCGGAGTTCTCGACCATCGGCAGGCGCGTGAGCTGGTAGGGGCCCGAGGTGCCCTCGCCGCGCAGCTCGTCCACCGCGCGCGCCGAGCGGTCGCGGCTCGTGAACGCGCTGAAGGAGCCGGCGTCGTTCGCCCAGCGCGCCGCCGCGCCGGTCAGGCTGCGGCTGTAGTTGCCCAGCGAGCGCGCGCCGGCGCCGCCGGTGACGAAGTCGCCGTACAGCACCGACGCCTCGCGCTGCTCGAGGCGCACGTAGAGCTGGCCCGTGGACTGCGCCTCCCAGCCGCGCGCCGAAGCGTCGCCGAGCACCGGGAAGCCGCGGTCCGGCTGCAGGTCGCGGAACTGCCGCAGGTCGCGCGGCCGGTCCGAATCCCAGCCGACCGTCAGCAGCAGCGACTCGCGCACGCGGCCCTTCAGGAACATCGCGCCGTGCGCCGTCGCGGCCGCCTCGCCGTCGCGGCTCTGGCTGGCGAACTGCGTCGTCGGCGCCTCGAACGAGGCCTGCTGCCAGGCGGCGCCGGGCCGCGCGCGGGCGAAGCGCCGCAGCGAGACCACGCCTTCGAGCGAGCCGACGGCGATCAGCGGGCGCAGGTCGGGCACGAACTCGACCGCGGCCGCGGCGCGGGTCCCGCCGGTGGTGGCGGTCACCTTGACGGTCGCGGGCGTCGCCGGCGCGACCAGCGGCACGCGCAGCGCGCCGCCCTGCATGGCCACCTGCACGCCCGGCGTCGCCGGGTCGAGATCGCCGGCGCCGAGCCGTCCGCTGCCTGCGTCCAGCGTCACCAGCGTGTGCTCGCCGACCGGAACTCCGGCCGCGTCCACCGCGCGCAGCAGCAGCGAGGCGACGCTGTGTCCGTCGGCGGGCACGCCCGCGGGCGCGCTCCACTCGAGCCGGGCGATCGGTCCCGGCGCGACCAGGCGCAGCGCGACGCGCCCGACCGAGCGCGGCGGCGCGACTTCGAGCACGTTGACGCCGGGGCGCAGCGAGACGCCGATGTACTCCCACACCTCGAGACCCTGCCGGGGCACGGCGAAGCGGCGGCCGATGCGGGACTCGGGCAGCACCGTTCCGTTCACGCGCAGCAGCAGCGGAGTCCCGAGCCGGCCCTTGACCACCACCGGCACCTGCGAGCCCGCGACCGTGTCGAGGTCGGCGAAGCCGACGAAACCCAGGTCCGGATCCAGGTCCGGCAGCATGGCCTCGATCGCGGCGGCGTCGAACACGGCGGGCGCGGCGGCCTGCGCCACGGCGGTGGCCGCCTGCGGGACCGCGGTCACGACCGGCAGTTCGCTCTCGCCGGTGACGATGCGTTCGGCCGGCAGCGAACGTGGATCCGGCGTCGCGCGCGAGCCGGCGAGCGCCTCCGCGCCGCGGCCGAGCACGCGCTCGCGCTCGTCGGCGCCGCGGCCCGCGACGGCGCTGCGCCGCTCGCCCGCTTCGCGCAGCATCGTCGTGTCGCCGACGGCGGCGAAGTCCGCGCGCACGAGATCGCCGCGCGTCAGGTCCACGAAGCGCACGCCCGGCAGGCCCGACGAGCGCAGGTCGGTCTCGGCGACCGCCGCCGAAGGCGGCAGCGTCGTGCGGTCCACCTTGAGCGCGTGCGTGCGCGGCGTGAGCCCGGTCAGGCTGTAGCGGCCGTGCTCGTCGGTGACCGCGAAGGAACCGTCGTCGAGGTAGAGCCGCACGCCCGCCAGCCCGGGCTCGCCGGGCGAAAGCCGGCCGTCGCGGTTGGCGTCGTAGTAGACCGTGCCCGTGACCATGGCCTCGTCGGCGAACGCGTCGCCCTGCACGCGCACGACGGCGAGGGCGGTGTTCGAGGTCGCGACGCCGGAATGCGCGACCGCCTCGCTGCGCGCGTCGCCCGCGGGGGCGCCGGGGCCGACGCGCGCGCGGTAGACGAGCTCGACCTCGCCGCGGGGCGCTAGGCTCCCGAGCGCGTGGTCGAGGCGCGGGCCCGGCGCGCCGGCGGGATCCGGGGCGGGAACGCCGCCGATCCGCGCGGTTCCGCGCACGTAGGTGAATCCCGGCGGAAGCGCGTCGTCGAGCGTGACCGACGCGAGCGCGCTGTCGGAGCGGTTCGCGACCCGCACGCGGTAGTCGAACTCGTCGCCCCACTCGACGACGGGGCGCGAAGCGGACTTCTCGGCGAACAGCACCACCGCCGGCGCGAGCGGCGCGACGTCCACGCTGTCGGTCACCGAGGCGGTGACCGACTGAAAACCGCTCGTGGCCCTCAGCGAGAAGCGTCCGAGCCCGGGCGTGCCGGCGGCCTGGACCGTGACCAGCAGGTCGGCCGAGTCGCCGGGGGCGATCGCGAGCGTGCCGGCATTGGGCACGACCACGTCCGCGCCGCCGACCTGACCGTCGCGGTCCACGTCGTGCACGAGCGTGAAGGCGCCGAAGTCGAACTGATCGCCACCCAGGTCCACGGCTTCGAGCTGGAAGTCGCCGGTGAAGTTGCCGCGGTTGCGAAGCCGGTGCTGGAACGTGACGCTCGCGCCCGCGGCGGCCGAGGCGCGGCGGTCGGGCCACAGCGAGACGCCTTCGAGCACCTGCACGTGGGCGGTGACGGTGTTGCTGGTGCCGAGGACCGGCGAGCCGCCGGAGGAGTCGCGGCCGGAGGCGTAGGCCGTGTTGGGGATCGGCGTGCCCGCCGGCGGCGCGGCGAAGGCGGGCGGGACAAGGGCCAGAACAAGCCCGAACGCCCACGCGCGCATCGGGGCGGGCGGGGCGTGTCGAAACCGTTCTGTGATCCTTGCTGGGCTCATGTACCGGGTCCGGGTTCCCCTCGGGCCGGGCGGGACGGACCAGGGTGCCGTCCTCGCCCGACGCCTCGGGGTGGTTGCGGGCGTCGGGACCTTCCGTCCCGGCGCCCACGACCGGCGCGAAGCTTCCGTGCTCCGCGCCGGTCGCTGCTTCAGCCGCGTGACATCACGGGAAGGCGATCCGCACGCTGAACTGGATCACGGCCGACTGGCCGGGTCCCAGAACGCCCACGTTCGCCGTCACCGCGCCGCTCGCGCCGTCGGCGGGCACCGTGATGCCGCCCACCGTCGTGCTCGCCAGGGCGGCGTTCCACGACCAGGTGTTGGCCGGGGTCGCGTCGTTGACGACGACACCGGTCACCGGCGTGGTGCCGATGTTCGTGACCGTGATCTCGTAGCGGATGCACGCGCCGGGCACCGCGCCGTAGGCGAGGTTCGCCGACGTGAACGTCGAGTCCGCGACGCCGTTGCAGTCACGGTCCACGCTCTGCGTCTTGGTGATCGTGAGCTGGCCGTTGATGACCGTGGTGCCGTCCGTCGCGTTGGCGACCGCGGGGACCGGGTCGGTGTAGGCCAGGTTCGACGTCGTCGCCGAGACCGTGGTCGTGTTGAGCTGGCCCAGCGGGGCGCCGGCCGGCGCGAACACCTGCACGAACAGCCGCACGCTCGCACCCGGGGCGAGGCCGCCGAGCGACGAGAGGTCGGAGACCGGCTGGTCGGCGCCGTCGAAGCCGCCGTTGCCGTTCGTGTCCCAGTACAGGGCCGAACTCCAGCCCGCCTGGTCGTTGGCCATGGCGAGCGACACGAAGCTGCCCGTGCCGTCGCCTTCGAGCACGTTGCCGGTGTTCGTCAGCATGTGCGTGTACACGACGAAGCCGCCGGGGGCGACCTGGGCCGAGTTGTTCGGCACCAGCGTCAGGCTGCGCACGACGCTGACGCGCACCTGGTCGTGGATGCGGTCGGACGCTCCGGAGACGGGCGATCGCGAGCGGAAATACAGGTCCACGTCGGCCGCGGCCGCGCCCGCGGGCACGTCCACGTCGGCGTAGACCAGCGTCGCGGCGCCGGAAGCGATGACGCCCGTGTTGGTGATGACGCTGTTCGAGGCGTTACGGAACGTCACCGACCAGCCGGCCGGGAGCGTGATCGCGCCGAACGTGTTGTCGGTGCTCGCCGCGAGGTCGAAGTTGTCGTTCTGGCCGCTGGTGTTGTTCACGTACAGCGTGAAGCGCGTCGTCGTGCCGGGGGTCGTGGTGTTGCGCACCACGAACGCGGCCTCGGGGCCGGGTCCGGCGCCGGGAGCGCCCGGAAGCGCGGAGTCGTTCGTGAGGTCCACGCTGTTGGCGACGATGGCCGTCAGCACGTCGGTCGCCACCGCAGAGACCAGCGGATTCGTCCACGAGGTCGCCGTCTTGGTGAGCGAGTAGGGACCGCCGGTGGCGGCCGAGGGCAGCTGCACGCGCAGCACGACGTCGTACGTCGCGCCGGCGGCGACGGGCCCGGTGTCCGGGATGCCGTTGCCGTTCGAGTCGGTGAGCAGCGCGAGCCCGCCGGTCTGGTACAGCGTCACCGAGCTGCCCGCCGGGAACGTGCCCGTGTTCACCGTGATGTCGAACACGTCCGAACCGTTGCCGTTGTTGGTCAGCGTGTTGGTGAACGTGACGACCGAGCCCTGCAGCGCGCTCGGGATCGTCTGGCCGGTGAACGTGAGCGCGACCGCCTGGTTCACGGTGAACGACGCGAGGTTGGTGAAGAACGGTCCGATGTTCGCGACGCCGTCGTTGTAGGCGAAGCGCGCCGAGTTGTCGATCACCTGCGGAGCGAGGCCGGCGTTGACGTTGACCTGGAAGGTCACGCTGCCCGACTGGCCCGGCGGCACCTGGTTGAGCTGCGCGGTGACCGCGCCGCCCGTCGCGACGTTGAAGTCGAAGCGAACGGTCGCGGGGGCCACGCCCTGCGCGTCGGTCGAGTCGGCGTCCGTCAGCGGCGTCGCGCCCGTGACGCTCCAGCGCGCGCTGCCCGGCACGAACGTCATGCCGGCGGGAATCATGTCGGTCAGGCGCAGGCCGGAGGCCGTCGCGTTGCCCGAGTTGGTGTACGACAGGGTGTAGGTGTAGGGGCCGCTCGGCGAGGCGCCGTTGTTCTGGCTGATCGCCTTGGTCACCGCGAGCACGGCGTTGCCCGTGACCGTGACCTGGTCGTCGTTGAACGCCGTCTGCGCGCCGTCGAAGGTGCTGACGGCCGAGACGCGGACGTTCGAGACGTCCCCAGCCACCTGCGTGCCGGGCACGCTGCCCATGAGCACGAAGTGGAACTGTGCGCCGGGCGCCAGCGTGCCGGTGGTCGCGAGCGGGACGAAGTTGTCCGCCACGCCGTTGGCGTCCGCGTCGGCGTAGAGCGCGAGGCCGGTCAGGTCGAAGTTGTCGCCGCCCAGGTTCGCGACCGTGAGCGGGAACGCGTCGGACCCGTTGCCCGTGTTCGTGAGGACGTGCGGGAACGCGACCGATCCGCCGGGCGCCGAGGTGCGCGTGCCGTTGGCGGTGAGCGTGAAGCTCGCCACCTGCTGCACGACGGTCGTCACCGGGTTCGAGGTGACGGTGTGCGTCTGCGAGGCGGCGTCCACGTACGTGGCGCTCGCCGTGTTGCCGATCGGCGTGCCCGCGGGCGGCGCGGCGTTCGCCGCGATCGCCAGCAGGGCCATCGCCGCCACGGACGTCGCGAGGACGCCGAAGCGCACGAGGAGCCGCCGGCCGAGGCCGGGGTTCTGCGGGACCTTCATGGTTCCCCTCCGAGGATGGTGTTGCCTGCTGCCGGTTCTGACTTTCATGGGCCGTCGCGGAGAAGGCGGATTCCGGCGTTCGGGCGCCCGGACCGCCTCCCGTCACGCGGCAACGGGAAATGGGATTCGGTGTCCGGCGCTCAGCGTTCGTTCGCGGCCACGCTCGCGAGCGGGGCGACCCGCATGCGCGCGCGCACCGTGCGCGACTCCTTCGCCGCCAGCGTCCCGATGGACCAGCGCAGCGCGCGGTACTCCGCGAGGGGAACCTCGCGGACGACCTCGCGCCCGTCGGTCGTGCGGACGGTGCGGACGAGCGGAACCGGGGCGAACGTGCGGCCGTCGGTGCTCGCGAGGACCACGGCGGGCGCCGCGGTCTTCGGCAGGTACTCGAGCCCGCTGGGCACCGGCAGGGTGGCGTCGAGTTCTCGAACCGCGGTGCGGCCGTCATTCTTGTAGACCGCGCGGTACTCGATCACGTCGCCGGGCCGGGCCTTGTCGGCCGACACGAGAACTTCCTTGCCTTCGACGATCGTCACGCGCTGCGAGCTGAGTGCGACGCGGACGCCGCCGTCCGCGAACGCGGTCGCCGGGGCCGAGAACGCCGCGGCAACGATCGCGAACGCGAGGGCGCGCTTGAGGTGCTGGAACATCGCCGGAACCTCCCTGGTGGGTCCGATGGACGAATCGCGGACCGCCGCCCGGCGCAAAGGACGCCGCGCACGACGGACCGCTGCGAGGCTCCGGAGCTGCGCGCGAGGAGGAAGGGCGGGATGGGCACCCGGCATGAGGACCGCGTGGGCCCCGCCGACGGGGGGTGGACGCCTCGTCCCCGTTATCGGGCGGCGGGCGGGCCCGGCTTTAGCGCCGAGTGGCGTTTCGCAACGCGCCGGGGCGGGCGGCGCGGCCCGGCGGCGCCGTCAGGCGATGCGGTCGGGCAGCGTGTAGTCGAGGACGTACGAGTGGGCCCTATCCTCGATCACGATCTCCATCGAGCCGGCGAGGCCCTCGAGCTGGCCCGTGCCCGAGTCGGGCACGACGGTGACGCTGAGTGCCTGCGCGCCGCGGGTCATCGTGCCGCGATGGAGAAGGGCGAACGTGCCGTGGCGTCCGTGCAGCGTGCCGATCACCCGCTCGAGCGCGACGTAGCTCCCCGAGCCCTGCACGTTTCCCATCGCGCTCAGCATCTCGCCGGTGCTCGTCGCCTCGAGATCGCCGTGGAAGACCTTGTCCAGGGACATGCGCCCGAGCCCCGACTCGGCCGCGACCTCCGAGAGCGCGAGCGGAGCGAGCTTCACCTCGAACGGCCCGGTGGCGCGGGCGGTCACGGGTTTTCGCCTTCCGTCCCGGGCTTGCGCGGCCGGAAGCCGTTCATCGTATCGAACGTGACCGTGCTGCCGGGCGCCGTGTCGGTCTGCGTGCGCTTCACCGGATCCTCCGCGCGTTCGAGGCGCTGCGTCGAGGGAGGAACTATCGCGGCCCGGACGGGCCCTCGGCAAGGGGCGCGCGAGGCCCGGAACATCATGGGCACGACAGCGCGGGCACGACGGCATGGGCGCCACATCATGGGCGCGGCGGCCGCGATGGACCTGCGGCCGCCGGCGCCCTACGCCGCCTTGCGCTGCTGGAGCGTGCGGCGATAGACGCTGAGCCGGCAGGGCACCGGCCCGAGCCGGACTTCGGCGCCGAGCACTTCCATGCCGGGCCCGGCGCTGATGGGACTCGGCAGGTACATCGGCAGCCCGAGCCGGAGCTGGCCGTCGCGGCCCGCCATCTGCGACTTCACCTTGCCGGCGACGATGTTCATCACCTCCGAGACACCGTCGGCGACTTCCTTGTCGGTCAGGTCCTCGCTCGCGCGCAGCCCGAGCAGGCCGCGGGCGAGCGCGTGCAGCCCGGCGCTGGTCGTCGAGAGCCCGAGATGGATGGAGTTGCGCTCCGAGAGGATGGCGATGTACGCGCCGGGACGCGCGGTCTCGGCGGTGGCGAGATCGGTCTTCGCGTCGAAGCGCATGGAACCGGTGGCGAACTCGGCCGCGGCGGCCTCGAAGGTCTTCAACCACTCCTGCATCGGGATCGTGTCACGGCCCATCGGCTTCACCTCACTCCCTTCAGCGGACGCCCGGCCGCGGCCGGAAGGCCACGGTGCGGCCGAACGAAACCGGTTCGAACGAGTCGTCCATGGTGAGCGTGGTCTCGCCCCCGCCCAGGAACAGCAGGCCGTCGGGGGCGAGCACGCGGTGCACGTTGCGCAGCACGGTGCGGCGCGTCGCGGCGTCGAAGTAGAGCAGCACGTTGCGGAGCAGCACGATGTCCTGCGGCGGCATCGCCGGCCACGGCGCGGTCAGGTTCAGCTCGCGGAACTCGACCGCGTTGCGCGCGTCGTCGCGCAGCCGCCAGTCGAGCCCGTCCTTGCGGAACCACTTCACCAGCATCGGCGCGGGGAGTCCGCGGTTGACCTCGATCTGGCTGTACACCGCCTCGCGGGCGCGCCGCAGCACGCTGGTCGAGAAGTCGGTGGCCAGCAGGTGCACGTGCCACGAGACGAGCTGCGGAAAGTGCTCGCGCAGCAGCATCGCGACGCTGTACGGCTCCTGCCCGCTCGCGCAGGCGGCGCTCCACAGGCGCAGTTCGCGCGTGGTCGTGCGCCGCTGGATGAGCTGCGGCAGCACGCTGCGGCGCAGCTCGTCGAACGGGTGCACGTCGCGGAACCACGACGTCTCGGCGATGGCGAGGCATTCCGCCACGCGGCGGTGAAGCACGCCCCAGCTCTCCTCGGTTCGCAGGACCTCGAGCACGTCGGTGGGCGAGCCGAAGCCCTCGTCGGTCGCGAGCGAGCACAGGCGCATCTCGACGAAGTACTCCTTGCCCTCCTCGAGACGGATGCCGGTGCGCTGGAAGAGCAGCGTGCGCAGCATGTCGTGATCCTGCGGCGAGAGCGCCGGTCGCGCGCCGCCGATACCGGGCTTCGGGTCAGGCTGCACGTCGGCCTCCGGAGCGATGGGCACGGACGAGAATCTCGGGCGCGATGGAAGCGAGCGGCAGCACCTTGTCGGCGAGCCCGGCACGGGCGATCGCGCCGGGCATGCCCCAGACGACGCTGCTCGGCTCGTCCTGCACGATCACCTGGCCGCGCGCGGCGCGGATGCGGCTCGCGCCGTCGAGCCCGTCCTGGCCCATGCCGGTCAGCACGACGCCGAGCGCGCCGTGGCCGAAGACGTCGGCGACGGAGCGGAAGAGCGGGTTCACCGACGGGCGACACGCGTTCTCCGGCGGTCCCTGGTCGAGCCACAGCCGCAGCTGCGGACCGTCGCGTCCGACCGTCAGGTGGTGATCTCCGGGAGCGACCCAGATGGTTCCGGGTTCGAGCGTCGCGCCGTGCCCGGCCTCGAGCACCGGCAGCTCGCACTGCGCCGACAGTCCGTCGGCGAGGTGGCGGGTGAAAAGCGGCGGCATGTGCTGGACGATCAGCACCGGCAGGGGAAAGTCGGCGGGCAGCGCCCCGAGCAACTCGGCCAGCGCGCGCGGGCCGCCGGTGGACGCGCCGATCGCCACGACGGTCGGGCGCGGCGCGGGACCCGGCGAGGCGGGGGGGCCGGCGGACGCGGCGAGGGCGCCCGCACGCGGGGGCGCGGGGCCGGCGGCGGCCGCGTCGCGGCGCGCGAAGGCCTTGATCCGCGGCAGCAGGTCGCGGCGCGCCTGCTGAACGGCGGACTCGAAGTCGGAGGCGCTGGGCTTGGCGACGTAGTCGGTCGCGCCGAACCACATCGCCTGAAGCGTGGTCTCGGCGCCGTGGGTCGTGTGCGTGCTGAACACGATGATCGGCAGCTTCGGCCACGCCGGGCGCACGCGCTGCAGGAACGCGAGCCCGTCCATGACCGGCATGTCCACGTCGAGCACGACGACGTCCGGCACGAGCCGCGGCAGAAGCGTCACGCCGAGCGCGCCGTTGGGCGCCGTGCCGACGACGTGAACCTCCGGATCGGCCGACAGGGCGTCCACCAGCAGCTGGCGGACGGTGACGCTGTCGTCGATCACCAGGACGCGGATGCGTTTCATGCGGTCCTCGCGCGCTCCGTCACGCCGCCTGCTCGCCCGGGTCCACGCCGAGCAGAAGCAGCTTCTCGAGCAGGCCCTGCTTGTCGAACGGCTTCATCAGGTACTCGTTCGCCCCGGCCTCGAGCGCGACGGCCACCTGCTCCATCTCGCTCTCGGTCGTGACCATCATGATCGGCACGTCCTGGAACTGCGGCTCGTTGCGGACCTTCTGCAGGAACTCGCAGCCGTCCATTTCGGGCATGTTCCAGTCCACCAGAACGAGCGAGAGCCCGTCGATCTTGCGGATGTCCACCAGCGCCTGCAGGCCGCTCGCGGCGTCGAACACCTCGAAGCCCAGTTCGCGAAGGTACTTTCCGATGATGCTGCGCATGGCGCGTGAATCGTCAACGACCAGTGCCTTCATCTGCTCCTCCTTATAAGGATGTGCCGGGCGTCACGCGGCCCGGCGGAGTTCCTGATCCTCGGGTGCGTGCGGGGCGCCCGCGCCGGGCTCGGCGCTGGCGGTGGCGGTGGAATCGAGCCGGAAGCGATCGGTGAGGCGGCGCATGTGCGTGGCGAGCCGCGCGAGTTCGCCGGCGGCGCTCTGCGTGCGCGACGAGCCGGCGGCCGACTGCTGCGCGGCTTCGGCGACCTGCCCGGTGCCGTCGCTCATCTCGATCGCGCCGCTCGCGGCCAGGCCGAGGCTGCGCCCGATCTCGCTCGTCGTGGCGAGCTGCTCGTCCACGGCGCTCGCGATCGAGCTGGAGATCTGCTTGATCTGGACGATGGTGTCGCGGATGCGCTCGATCGCCTCGACGGCGTCGTGCGTGTCGGCGCGCACGCTCTCGATCGTGCGGGCGACGTTCTCGGTGGCCGCCGACGTGCTGCGGGCCAGTTCCTTGACCTCGTGGGCGACGACCGCGAAGCCCTTGCCGGCCTCGCCGGCGCGCGCCGCCTCGATGGTCGCGTTGAGCGCCAGCAGGTTCGTCTGCCGCGCGATCGAGGCGATCGTCTGAACGACGCCCGTGATCGTGTCGCTGCTCGCGCCGAGGCGCGTGACCGTTCCGCTCGCCGAATGGGCTTCGGCGGCGGCGGCGGCGGCGATGCGGGCCGCCTCGGTGGTGTTCTTCGAGATCTCGAGGATGCTGCCGCCCATCTGCTCGACGGCGACGGCGACGGCGCCGACGCTCTGGCTGACCTCCTGCGCGCTCGAGGACAGCCCCGCGACGCCGCCGGAGGTGTTCTCGGCGTTGGTGCTCATCTCGAAGCTGACGATGCTCATCTCCTCGGAGGCGCGCGCGAGCGCCTGCGACTGGCGTTGGAGCTGGCCGGTCACCGAGACGAGCGCGTCGTTCAGGCGGTTCATCGCGAGGCACAGGTTGGTGACCTCGCCGTGGCCCTCGACGGGAACGCGGACGTCGAGCCGCCCGTCGGCCATGGCCGAGGCCATGTGGGTGAGCGCGCGCACGTCCGCGTACACGACCCGGATCAGGCCGCGCCCGTACACGGCGGCCACGGCGAGCACGGGCGCGCACAGCGCGGCGAAGACCCCGAGGGCCGCCGCCTCGTATCCCGCACGCAGCAGGAACACCACGGCGAAGACCGCGACGCTCGCGGCCGGCGCGAGCGACAGGATCGCGAGGTGGCGGTGCAGCGGCAGGTTCGTCAGCCGGGACTTCATGCGGCTCTCCGCAGAGGGACCACGTCGCCGGCCGGCGCGGCGGCCGCGCGCGGCGCGCCCGCGTGACCGCGGAACTGGACGACCATGCGCTGCAGCTCGGCCGCCATCATCGCCAGCTCGTTCGCGGCGCGCTGGGTCTCGCGCGCGCCCGCGCTGGTGCTCTCGGTCGAGCGCGCCACGGCGCCGATCGTCTCGGCGATCTCGGCCGTGCCTCGGGCCGCCTCACCCATGCTGCGGGTGATCTCGGCGGTCGCGGCGCTCTGCTGCTCGACCGCCGAGGCGATCGTGGTCTGGGTGGCGTTGATGCGCTCGATGATCGCGACGATCTCGCCGATCGTGGCGACGGCCTCGCGGCTGTTGTCGCGGATCGCGTCAATGCGCCGGTTGATGTCCTCGGTGGCGCGGGCGGTCTCGCGCGCCAGCTCCTTGACCTCGTTGGCGACGACCGCGAAGCCCTTGCCGGCCTCGCCGGCGCGCGCCGCCTCGATCTCGGCGTTGAGCGCGAGGATGTTGGTCTGCTCGGCGATCGAGGTGATCACCTCGAGGACGTCCTCGATCTGCTGCGTGCTGTCGCCGAGCTGCTGCACGGTGGTGTTCGCGCGCTCGGCGACCGCGACGGCGGTGCGGGCGACGCCGGCCGCCTCCTGGGCGTTGTGCGCGACCTCGCGGATGCTGGCTCCGACCTCCTGCGCCGAGGCGGCGACCAGGCGGACGTTGGCGTGCACCTCCTCGGAGGCGCTCGAGACGACGCTCGACTGGGTCGAGGTCTCGTGCGCGTTGTTGAACAGCTGCTGGCTGACGCTCGCCAGCTCCTCGGAGGCGTTGCCCACCGAGGTGGCGTTGCGGGCGATGTTCGAGATGGTGGTGCCGAGGCTCGCGGCGGCGCGATCAATCGCGCGGCCCATGCGGCCCAGCTCGTCGTCGGTGCGCAGGTCGGCGCGCGCGCCCAGGTCGCCGCTCGACAGCGCGTCGAGCACGTTCACGGCGTGGTCCACCGGCTCGATGATGCTGCGCCGGATGGCACGGGCGGCGAGCCACAGGGCGATGGCGATGAGCAGCGGCAGCAGCAGCGCCAGCACGGCGGCGCGCCGTGCGATCTCGCCGCTGCGGCTCTCGCCCGCGATCGCGTGGTCGTAGAGCCGGCCGGTGATGGCGGTGTTCTTCTCCTCGAGCTCGCGGGCGCTCGCCTCGAACGCGGTCAGCGACGCGAGCGCACGGGTGCGGTCGCCCCTGCCCGCCGCGGCCAGGATCGAGGCGGCCCGGCGGTTGTAGTCGATCGCACTCGCACGGCCGTCCTCGATCGCCGCCTTCGTCGCGCCGTCCAGGGCGCAGGCGTCACGTTCGCCGCGATGGCGGTCGTACTCGGCGACGTGCGCCGAAAAGTCCTGCCGGACGCGGTCGAGTTCCTCGTCGTTCGTGGCCAGCAGGCCGCGGTGGACGTCGCCCGCCAGCTCCGCCTGCGCGTGCACGACCTCGAGGTGGAAGCGCAGCGCCCGCGCCACGCCGCCCAGGTCGCGCGCTGTGCGGCTCGACTGATCGAGCGCGATCCAGCAGACGCCACCCCCGGCGAGGATCAGGAAGGTGCTCAGCAGGCTGAGGGCTGTGAGCCTTCGGCGAACGGTCCAGTTCATCGGGTTCCTCCGGCGGGCCGCGGGGGGCGGCCGGTGGTGGGGTCCGCGCCCGCTCCGGCGAAGGCGCGTTCGAGGATTCGGTCGAGGTCGAGCGCGAGCAGCAGGTCGTCGGGCAGGGGCACCGCGCCGGCGATGAGGTCGCGGGCGGGGCCTTCGAGCGTGTGGGGCACGGGCACGAGCGCGCAGTCGCCGGAACGACGCACGTCGCCGATCGCGTCCACGAGCAGGCTGACCGGCGAGTCGCCGTCGAAGACGACGAGGTGCCCCGCCGGGGCCGCGGCTTCCGGCGCGGGCAACCCCAGCACCGCGCGCAGGTCCACCGCGGGCACGATCCGGCCGCGCAGGTTGAGCAGCCCCCGCACCGCCGGCGGCGCGAGCGGCAGCGGCGTCACCGGCTGCGGGCGCAGGACCTCCTGAACGCGCGTGACGTCGAGGCCGCACAGGCGGCCGGCGACGCGGAACGTGCACCAGCCCGAGACGGCCGCGGGAGTCGCGCTCATGCGGCCTCCCGCGAGGCGACCGAAGGCTCCGCGAAGCGCGCCGTGAACTCGGGTGCGAGCTCGACGAGGTCGGTGATGCGGTCGGCGAGCAGCAGTCGCCCGCCCACGGCCGGAGACGCCTCGACCGTCACGACGTCGGCGATCGCGTCCACGACCCAGCCGAACGAGCGGCCGTCCGCGCGCCCGACGAGGACCGGATAGAGGCGGTCCGCCGCGACCGGCACCGCGCGCGTTTCGCCCGCGGGCGAGAGTGGCGCCACAGGCAGCACCTCGCCCCGCCAGCGGGCGGCGGAGCCTCCCGGGCGGTGCTCGAACTCGGCGGCGTGCAGCTCGTCAATGCGGCCGATGTGTTCGAGCGGCACCGCGGCCCGGCCGCCGCCGCACAGGTCCACGAGCAGCAGGCCGCGACCGGCGACCGCGGGCGCGGCGACGGCGAAGCCTTCCTCGCCGCCGCTGACGCCGGCGACCCGCGCGAGCGTCGGCACGTCGAGGATGAGCGCGACGCGGCCGTCGCCGAGCAACGTCGCTCCGGCGAACAGGTCCGCCGAGCGCAGCCGCTCGGAAAGCGGCTTGACGACGATCTCCTCGGTGTCGTGCACCGCGTCCACGACCAGCCCGAAGGTGCGGCCCTCGGCGCGCAGCACGACCAGACCGCGGCCGGGGGACCGGCGCGGGTCGGCGCCGCGCAGGACCTGCGAGAGGAACACCAGCGGCAGCAGCCGGCCGCGCAGGCGGTAGACCGGCGAGTCGTGCAGCCACTCGATGCGCGCGCCGAGGTTCCGTGCCGAGACGCGGACCAGCTCGACCAGGTGCATCTGCGGCAGCGCGTAGCGTTCGCCGGCGTGTTCGACGAGCAACGCCGGTAGGATCGCGAGCGTGAGCGGAATGCGCAGGCGCACGCGCGTGCCCGCGCCCGCCTGGGAAGCCAGCTCGATGGAGCCGCCGATGCGCTCGAGGTTGGTCTTGACGACGTCCATGCCGACGCCGCGGCCCGAGACGCTCGTCACGCGCGTGGCGGTCGAGAATCCGGGGCGGAAGACCAGCGAGATCCAGTCCCGCTCGCTCATGTGATCGGCGTCCGCCTGCCGGACGAATCCGCGCTCGAGCGCCCGCTCGCGGATGCGGGCCAGCGGCAGTCCCGCGCCGTCGTCCTGGATCTCGAGGTGCACCTGTCCGGCCTCGTGCCAGGCGCGCATCCGCAGCCGTCCCTCGGCCGGCTTGCCGGCGGCGAGCCGGGCCTCGGGCGATTCGATGCCGTGATCCACGGCGTTGCGCACGAGGTGGACGAGCGGATCCTTGAGCGCCTCGACCAGCGTCTTGTCGAGCTCGGTGTCGGTGCCCTCCATGCTCAGCGCCACCTGCTTGCCGCACGCCTCGGCGACGTCGTGAACGAGGCGCGGCAGCCTCGTCCACAGCGCCGAGATCGGCTGCATGCGCGTGCGCAGGGCTTCCTCCTGCAGGCGCGAGGTGACGTGATTGAGCCGCTGCGCGCTCGTCTGCAGCGCGGTCCAGTCCTGCCGCGCGATGTGCTGCACGAGCTGGTTGCGGGCCAGCACGAGTTCGCCGACCAGGTTGACGAGGCCGTCGAGCACGCGCACGTCCACGCGCACGTTCGCGCGTTGCAGCGTGCCGTCGTCGGCGGGTTCGGCGGCCGCCGGAACGCGTGCCACCTGCGGTTCGGTCGCGACCGGCCGGCCGCCCGCGGGCGTCGCGCCCTTCGCGCCCGCGCCGGCGGGGCCGCGCGAAGCGGCGGCGTCCTGCGCTCCCGTCAGCTCGGCGATCTGCGCGAGCACGGGACCGTCGTCGCCGGGCGCTTCGGCGCGGGTGGACTCGATGCTCGAGAGGATCGAGCGCACGGTGTCCACGACCGCGAGCAACACCCGCGTGATCGCCGGGCTGGGCGCGAGCTCGCCCGCGCGCACGCGCGCGAGCAGGTTCTCGCCCGCGTGCGCGACGCGCTCGAGCCGGCGGAAGCCGAAGAACGAGCAGGTGCCCTTGATCGTGTGCAGGGTCCGAAACGCGCGCACGACCGCGGCCGAGGAACCGGTGGACGACTCGATCTCGACCAGGTCGCGGTCCAGCCGGTCCAGGCCCTCGTAGCTGTCCACGAGGAACTCGTTGACGATCTTGTCGTCCAACTCGCTCACGGAATGACGCGCTCCACGCCCACGACGGGTCGAGGTGGTTCGGGGAAGCCCACTGGCACGGAAAGGACGGCGCCCGCCGCAGGGCGGGCGCGAGCCTGCCGGCTCTCCTCTGGATATCGGCCCCGCTGCGGCGGGTGCATTAGCCCGAACTGCGCCGGGGCGGCGCGGCAGGCCGGCCCGGCGGCGAAGTCCTGCGGGCGCGGGAGGAGCGCTCGTCGGCCGCGCAAGGGAGACGCGGGCCGTCCGGCGACCCCGCCGGGCTCAGGGCGCGGGGGTCAGGGGGATCGAGACCTCGAGGTTTTCCGTCCCCAGGCTCACGACCCTGCGGCTCGTCACGAAGCCGGTCGCCACCACCGACAGGGTGCGATCCCCGGGAGGCGCGGCCACGCAGAAGCGGCCCCGACGGTCGGTGCGTGCGCCCAGGTCCAGGTCGGCGAGCGTCACGCGCGCGCCCGCGACCGGAGCGCCGGTCTCGTCGAGCACGATGCCGCACAGCAGCGGCCACGAGGCGCTGTCTGTGGCTTCCGTCTCGGAGGCGCGAGTCGGCGAGGCCTCGGCCGGCGCCGGGCGGGAGGCCTGAACGGGCGCGGGTGGCGTGGTCTGAACGGGCGTCGGGCTTGCGGCCCGGACGGGCGCCGGAGTGCTCGCGGCGGGAGTCGGCGGAGTCGGGCGCTCGGTGACGGGCGTGGGAACCGGCGTGCGGACCGGCGCCGGGCGCGACTCCGCGACCGACTCGCGCACGGGAGGTGCCACGGGTTTCGGCGCGGAAGCTGCCGGTGATTCCGATTTCATGGCCGCGGACCCTGCGCGATTCGGCCGCACCACGCGCGGCTCGCCCGAGGGCGAGGGCGCTGTGCGCACGACCGGGCGGGTTCCCTCCGGCGTGCTCGCCAGCGTTTCGTCCTGCGGATCGCGCGCCGGCTCCTGCGTGGATGCCAGCGGCACGCGCACGACCTCGATGCGCGGCACGCGCGGCCTGGGCAGTTGCGGCAGGGGCACGCGAATCACCGCGGGCAGGTAGCCGCTGCCCGCCAGCGCCATCAGCAGCGCCGTCACCGCCACGGCCGCGCCGACGATGTGGCGCTTGCGCAGCCGGCGGCCCGCCGGGCGGTGGCGCGCGCTCTCGGGCGGTTCCTGCTCGAGCCGCTCCTCGTAGTCGGCGTAGGGATCGTCCACCGGGTTCGGCTGCCGGGAGTGACGCAACTGCGCGGGAGACCGGGCTGGCTCGGCAGCCGCCGGTTCGCGTCCATCGCCGGGTCGGGTGGAGGGAGTGGACGAACGGGCCGGCTCGACCGGACGAGCGGGAGCTGACCAGCGTGCGGGCTCTGGCGCTGGCTCGGGAACCGGCTCGGGCTCGGGCTGCGGCAATGTCGTGGGCGCGGCCGCGTATTCGTCCGTGCGATGCGCCCGAGGCTCGGGTTCGGCGGCCGATTCCGCCGTCGTGCCGAAGTCCGGACCCACGGGCAGCGGTCCCTCGATGACCTCCCACTGCAGGGCAGGCGGGTCCTGCTCCGCGCGAATCGGCAGCTCGTCATCCACCGAGACGCTGTCTCGCACCGGCGCGAACGGCCCCTCGTCGGGAGACGAGCAGACCGGCCCGGCATGCATCGCCGGCTCGAGCCGCGGCTCGTCCACGGGGTCTTCCCCGACAGGCACGATCCGGATCGGCTCCTGTTCGGGCCGGGGTTCAGGCTCGCTCGCGCGGCTCGGTTCGGGCCACGGCTCGGGCTCGCTCGCGCGGTCCGGCGAGGCTTCGGTTTCGCGAATAGGTTCGGGCCGGGGCACGGGCTCGCTCGCGCGGACGGGCTCGGGCCGCGGTTCGGGCTCGCTCGCGCGGACCGGACCAGCTTTCCGCGCGGGCGGGACCTCGGGCATCGCCGCGGCCGCGTCCCGCAGCGACGCGAGGATCTCGGGCGGAAGCTGCAGGATGGACGCGGGCGAGGACGCGGCGTCGGGCGGGCCGGACTCCGGCGCGGATTCGGGCTTCGCGCTCGCGACACCGCGCGCCTCGCGCATCTCGCGCATCAGCTCCTCGAGCGAGTTCATGGCCGCGGCCTCGGCCGCCTTGAGCTCCTCGGCCGCGCGACGCTTCTGCTCTTCCTCCGAAGGCAGGGCGGGATTGCGCATCGCGGCGGAGGGACGCGCCATTTCCCGGGAGGGCGGCTTGTCGGGACCGAGCGGCGGCAGTTCGGGCGGCAGCGCGTGCTCGGGCGGCATCTGTCCGCGCGACTCCGCCTCGAGCACCGCGCCCAGGCGCGCGAGCATGTCGTCGAAGAACACGTCCGAGAACTCGCAGGCCAGCAGCCGGCGAAGCGCGTCGTCCTGCTTCGTCAGCCGCGCGTGCCGTTCGCGGCACTCGTGGCAGCTCGACAGGTGCCGGACCACCAGTTCGAGCGAGACACCCGAGAGCGCCCCGTCGAGCGAGCCCGAGATCTGCTGGACGGTCAGGTGCCTCACGCGGCCTTCCCGTCGCGCACGGCGTGCTCGATCTTCTCGCGCAGCGCCGCGATGCGGTGCATGGTCGGCGGCAGCGCGAGGCCCGCGACGACCGCGATCTCGGCGTACGGCAGCCGTTCGAAGAGCCGCAGCGCGAGCAGCATCTGGTCCTCGGCCGGCAGTTCCCCGAAGGCGTCGAGGACCTTGCGCTCGTACTCCAGATGGTGCGCGCCCAACGCGCCGCTGCTCCAGCGTTCGCCGTTCGGGCGGCGCAGGTGGCCCTCGCGGCGCTCGGCGGGTCCTCCGACCTTGCGGCGCAGCCAGGCGATGGCGAGCGTGCGCGCGAGGCGCGCGATCCACGGGAAGAAGGGTTGACCGACCGGAAGCTGGCGCACGTTGCGCAGCGCGCGGCGCGCGACCTCCTGGGCGAGCCGCTCGGCGTCCACCACGTCGCGCGTGAACGCGAAGCACAGCCGCCACAGCGGGTGCTGGTAATGGCGCAGCAGCTCGAGCATCGCGTCGAGATCGCCGCGCTGCGCCGACAGCACCAGTCCGGCTTCGCGGCCGGATTCCATCCATGGCCCGGTGGACCGAGCATCCATGGCCGAACGATCCTCCTCGTCCCCGAGGCAAACGCGAACAGCGTCCGCGCGCGCCGAGCGGGTTCGCGCAGGGACGAAACTTGGCTTATGAGGTTTCCCGCAGGGTTTTCGGCCGAAACGCCCGTGCGCTTGAGGCGCGAGGTGCCGCCCCGGGCTGGGCGGGCGCCCCGCGCGATCTCGGCCCCGGTCGGGGCGGGGCCGCGAGGGACACGCCCCGGCCGGCTCGCGGCGGACCGCCGGCGAATCTTCCGCGGCGGTTGCGGAGCGCCGCGGCTGCGGCGAACATGCGCCCCTGCCGCGCCGCGCCCACTGACCCCCGCGGCCGGGAAAGGGAAGAGCGCCCCGACATGAAGCCCATCCACGAAGTCGCCAAGTCCCTCGAGATCGAGCCCGCGCAGCTCGAGCCGTACGGCCACTACAAGGCCAAGCTCGCGCTGTCGGCGTTCAAGGACCGGCCGCGGCGCGGCAAGCTCGTGCTGGTCTCGGCCATCACCCCGACGCCCGCCGGCGAGGGCAAGACCACGACCTCCATCGGGCTCGTCCAGGGCCTCTCCAGGATCGGCGTGCGAAGCGCCGCGGCCCTGCGCGAGCCCAGCCTCGGGCCCGTGTTCGGCATGAAGGGCGGCGGCGCCGGCGGCGGAGCCTCCGAGGTCGTGCCCGCGCTCGACATCAACATGCACTTCAACGGCGACTTCCACGCCATCTCGGCCGCGCACAACCTGCTCGCCGCGCTCGTGGACAACCACCTGCACTTCGGCAACCCGTCCGGCCTCGACTCGCGCCGCGTGACCTGGAAGCGCGTCGTGGACATGAACGACCGCGCGCTGCGCGACATCGTCATCGGCTTGGGCGGCCGCACCGAGGGCGTGCCGCGCGAGACCGGCTTCGACATCACCGCCGCGAGCGAGGTGATGGCGGTGCTGTGCCTGGCCGACGGCATTCCCGATCTCAAGGCCCGGCTCGGGCGCATCGTCGTCGGCTACCGCGCCGACGGCACGACCGTGACCGCGAACGACCTGAACGCCGTCGGCGCCATGTCCGCGCTGCTCCAGCAGGCGATCAAGCCCAACCTCGTGCAGACCACCGAGGGCGTGCCCGCGTTCGTGCACGGCGGACCGTTCGCCAACATCGCGCACGGCACCAACACGATCACCGCGACGAAGGCGGCGCTCGCCTACGCCGACATCGTCGTCACCGAGGCCGGCTTCGCGTTCGAGCTCGGCGCCGAGAAGTTCTTCGACATCAACTGCCGCTACGGAGGCTTCGCCCCCGCCTGCACCGTGCTCGTCGCCACCATCCGCGCGCTCAAGATGCACGGCGGCATGCGCCTGAGCGACGTCGGCCAGAGCAACGTGAACGCCATGGTTCGCGGCCTGTCGAACATGGAGAAGCACCTCGAGAACATCCACAAGTTCGGCCAGCCGTGCGTCGTCGCGATCAACCACTTCCCGACCGACACGAAGGAGGAGATCGAGACGCTGAAGGAGCACTGCAAGGCGCTCGGCGTGACCGCCATCGTGGCGAAGAGCTTCAGCGAGGGCGGCAGCGGCTGCACCGAGCTCGCCGGCGCGGTGCGCGACCTGGTCGCGAAGAGCGAGCCGAAGTTCAAGCCGCTCTACGAGTGGGACTGGCCGATGGAGAAGAAGATCCTGACCATTGCCAGCGAGATGTACGGCGCGCAGGCCGTGGACTACACCGCGCGCGCGAAGCGCGACCTCGCGCAGCTCGAGAAGGCCGGCTTCGGCGGCTTGCCCGTGTGCATCGCCAAGACGCAGCAGAGCCTCTCGGACAACCCCGCGCTGCTCGGACGGCCGAAGGACTTCCTGGTCACGGTGCGCGAGATCCAGCTCGCCGCCGGCGCCGGCTTCGTCGTCCCCATCACCGGCGAGATCATGCGCATGCCGGGGCTGCCCAAGGAGCCGCGCGCCTCGGCGTTCGACCTGAACGACGACGGGGAGATCG